>MWCV01000020.1 GCA_002070215.1 Chloroflexi bacterium ADurb.Bin180
GCGCATCAGGAAATGGTCGCGCGGTATCACACGGTCGTACACCATCTTTCCGAAAAACGAGTCCTTGCCCAATCGCTTGAATCGCTCTTGACCCATCGTCTGCCTCCCCATCCATCTCTGATGCGCCCTGGCACCATACCCAGTGTACCGGATTCACCGCCTGCACACAAAACGCCAGGTCGTTTTTCAACACTCTCCGCCCCGGTATTTGCCTGCGCAGTTCGCCACGGGGTACAATTGCCGTCTGTTCGTGGCTGGTTCGGCCTGGACAGCAGCCCGAAAGAAGACACCGTGATTCACACCAAGAATCTGACACGCAAGTTCCGTGACTTAGTTGCCGTTGATAGCCTGACACTGGATGTCGCTGAGGGCGAGGTCTTTGGCTTCCTGGGTCCGAATGGCGCGGGCAAGACCACCACCGTGCGCATGCTAACAGCGCTGATTGCGCCAACCAGCGGCACCGCCACGGTCGCCGGGTACCGACTGGGAGCCGAGGATGGCAGGATCCGTCGAGCGGTGGGCATACTCACCGAGGTGCCAGGGCTGTACGACAACCTCAGCGCCGAGGAGAACCTCCGCATCTACGCCAGCTTGTATGAAGTGCCTGACCCGGCGACCCAGGTAGAGAAGTATCTGCGCTTGCTTGGCCTGTGGGAGCGTCGTTCGGACCCCGCCGCCACCTTCTCGAAGGGTATGAAGCAGAAGCTGGCCATCGCCCGCGCGGTTCTACACGAACCCAGGGTCCTCTTCCTCGACGAGCCAACTGCCTCACTCGACCCCGAGGCCGCGCAGGTGGTGCACCAGTTCATCAGCGGCCTGCGGCGAGCTGGACGCACCATTCTCCTGTGCACCCACAATCTGGATGAAGCCGACCGGCTGTGCGACCGGGTCGCGGTGTTCAAGACGAGGCTCCTGGCTATGGACACGCCGGCTCGATTGCGCACCGAGTTCTTCGGCCGGCGGGTGGTTTTTCACCTGCGAGAGGCGCCGACATCGCTTGCCCTTGAGGTGAGCAAGCTGCCATTCGTGCGCGATGCTCAGGCAATCGAGAACAAGCTGGTGGTGGCACTGGACAATCCCGAAGAAGCGAACCCGCAACTGGTGCGCTTCCTTGTCGCCCGCGGTGTCGACGTCCTGTTCGTGGGTGAACTGCGCCGGTCACTGCAGGAAGTGTATCTGCAACTGGTCAAGGCGGCATAGACATGAACAAGATCAGAACGATCATTGCCAAGGAATGGGCCGAGGTCTTTCAGAACCGAATGGTTGTGTTTTCGGTCATCTTCATGCCCCTGATGTTTGCCGGTCTCCCTTTGCTGATGCTGTATACGATGCGCGGGTCTACAGGCATGGCCGACTCGGCCGGCATACCATCGTCGCTGCTGAGAGGCTGCGCCGAAGGGCTCACCGTCGCCGAGTGTATGCAGGTCTACTTTGTCACCCAGTTCATGATGCTGTTCATGCTCACGCCGCTCATCGTGCCAGTCAATATCGCCGCCTACTCCATCGCCGGCGAAAAGACGACCCGCAGCCTCGAACCGCTGCTGGCTACGCCAATCACCACTGCTGAGCTGCTGGCTGGCAAGAACCTGGCCGCGGTCATTCCCGCGGTACTGGCTACCTGGCTCAGCTTTGCCCTTTTTGGGCTTGGCGCCAGGCTGCTGGTTGGCAACGCGAAGGTACTGACCGCGCTGCTCGACCCCATGTGGTGGCTGGCGATTCTCGTCGTCGGGCCGCTGCTGTCGGTTCTCTCAACCAACTTTGCGCTAATGGTATCCTCGCGGGTAAACGACCCGCGGGTGGCCGAGCAGCTCTCAGCGCTCATCATGCTTCCTCTGCTGGTGTTGTTCTTCGGGCAAATCGCTGGGTTTATCTACCTGAACACGCGCCTGATGCTTGTCCTCGCTGTGGCCATGGTCGCCGTGGACGCCCTGATGGTCTTGCTCGCCACCCAGGTATTCCAGCGCGAAGCAATTCTGACGAGATGGAAGTAGGCGGCGGGAGGCGCTCATATCCATGCAGCGACTGAAACTGGTCTTCGTAACGACGCTATCCGTGCTGCTGGCGCTGGCCTTCGCCACGTCGGCGCATGCCCAGTCTGGTGGGCCAGCTCTCACCCTCAGCATGCGCCGTGACTTTGGCTATGGTGGATTCGGCGAGGTGCAGGGAGCGATGAGCCTGAGGGTTGCCGGGCCAGAGGAACTCACAAGCGTCGTTTTCCTTATCGACGGCCAGGAGATGGGCGAGGCGACCTCCCCTCCCTGGCAATTGGCCTTTCACACTGATTCGTATGCCGAGGGCACGCACACCCTGAGCGCAACCGGCTACACCGATAACGGTCTGGCCTCACACTCGAACGAAATCCGAGTGCGTTTTCTCTCGGCCGAGCAAGCCGGGCGCGCCACTGGGGCGTTGGTGATTCCTCTGCTTGGCGGGATTGCCGCGCTGATGTTGCTGTCTTTCGGCATCAGCAGCCTGGTCGCTCGCCGCAAGCCACTGGTGACTGCTGCCGGCACCCCGCGCAACTATGGTCTCGCCGGGGGGGCCATCTGTCTTCGTTGTGGCCGCCCCTTCGCCAGGCACCTGTTTGCGCCAAACATGATCACGGGCAAGCTCGAACGGTGTCCACACTGCGGCAAATGGGCCATCGTCTCGGCGAGGTCGCCGGCCGAGCTGGCTGCCGCCCAGGCGACTGAGCTGGCCAGTGCGGCTGGCGCGGTCGTGCTCGACGATGAAGCAGCTCTCAAGCATGACCTCGAGGATTCCCGCTTTCAGGATGAGTAGCGGCAGCTCTTGAGTTTGACAACAGAGCCGGGAGCGAGTATAGTGTCAGCAAGGCATCGATGGAGCGAGTAGCAGCACCGGACCGCACAGCGAACCCGGGTCAGGTGAAAGCCGGGCGCGAACCGGGCTGTGAAGATCCCTCCGGAGCCTCCAACCGAAAGCACCAGCGGTGCAAGTAGACTTGGACGCGCTCGCCACCCGTTAGCGTGGCGGGGGTATGAACTCGTACCCCGTTGAGCGGGTCGTGATGGCCAACTAGGGTGGTACCGCGGGAGCTCAGGCTCTCGTCCCTGCAGGGACGAGAGCTTTTCTGTTCAAAGGAGGATCCATGTTCAAAGAAGTATCGAGCAAAATGGATACGGCCGAGATGGAGGCGCGCGTCCTTTCCTTCTGGAAAGAGCGCGATGCCTTCCGCACCAGCCTCAAGCGGCGCGAGAACGCTCCGCGGTTCGTATTCTTCGAGGGTCCGCCAACGGCGAATGGCATTCCTGGCATCCACCACGTGCTGGGTCGCGTCTACAAGGACACCATCCCGCGCTATCAGACGATGAAAGGCAAGTACGTCCTGCGCAAGGGCGGCTGGGACACCCACGGCCTGCCCGTCGAGATCGAGGTCGAGAAGCAGTTGGGCATCGCCGGCAAGGGCAAACGCGCCATCGAAGAGTTCGGCGTGGCCGAGTTCAACCGCCTGTGTCGCGAGAGTGTCTTCCGTTATGTAGAGCAGTGGGTGACGTTGACCGACCGCATAGGCGTTTGGATCGATATGGACGATCCCTATGTGACCCTGAAGACCAGCTACATCGAGTCCGTCTGGTGGATTCTCAAACAGGTCTGGGACAGGGGGCTGCTGTACCGCGGATTCAAGAGCGTGCCCTACTGTCCGCGTTGCGAGACTCCGCTATCCGACCACGAGGTGGCGCTCGGCTACGAGGAAGTCGAAGACCCGTCGGTCTTTGTCAAGTTCGAGCTGGCCGATGAACCGGGGACCTTCATTCTCGCCTGGACCACCACCCCCTGGACGCTGCCTGGCAATGCCGCTCTGGCTGTGCATCCGGAGGTGGAGTACGTTCTGGTGGAGCACCGGGGCGAACGATTGATCCTGGCCCACAAGCTGCTGGACAGCGCCTTGAAGGGCGAGTACACCGTGCTCAAGAGCATGCCCGCCAGCGAGCTGGTGGGAAAGCACTACATTCCTCTTTACCGCTTCCTTCCGATTGAGCAGGACTATGCCTACGTGGTGGCGGCGCCTTTCGTCAACACCGAGGACGGCACTGGCATCGTGCACATCGCGCCCGCGTTCGGCTCCGAGGACCTAGAGGTGGGTCAGAAGCACGGACTGCCCATCCTGTCCACGGTCGACGTGCATGGGAACCTGGTGGATCAGGTGACTCCGTGGCGGGGTATGTTTGTGAAAGATGCCGACCCGTTGATCATCAAAGAACTCCAGCAGCGCGGCCTGATGTATCGCGTGTCGCGCTACAAGCACACCTACCCCTTCTGTTGGCGGTGTCATACCCCGCTCTTGTACTATGGCAAGCCAACCTGGTTTGTGGGCACCAGACAGGTCAAGGATGAGCTACTGGCCAACAATGACCAGGTGAACTGGTACCCCGCTCACATCAAGACGGGCCGCTTTGGCGACTGGCTGCAGAACAACGTCGACTGGGCCCTGGGCCGTGACCGCTTCTGGGGCACTCCTTTGCCCGTTTGGGTGTGCGACCAGTGCGGCGCCACCGAGTGTTTTGGCAGCATCGAGGAACTGCATCGGCGCGCTTTGCCTCCCGCGCCGGGAGACACGCCCTCCAGCTTTGAGCTGCCGGAGGTCGACTTGCACCGACCCTACATCGATCAGGTCACCGTTTCCTGCACTTGCGGGGGAACAAAACGGCGGGCTCCGGAGGTGATAGACTGCTGGTTCGACTCCGGGTCGATGCAGGTAGCCCAGTGGCACTATCCTTTTGAGAATCACGAGCTCTTTCAGCAGCAGCACCCCGCCGATTATATCTGCGAGGGCATCGACCAAACGCGGGGTTGGTTCTACTCGCTGCATGCCATCGCCACGCTGCTGTTCAACAAACCATCGTTCAAGAACTGCCTCTGCTTCGGCCACGTGCTGGATGCAAACGGGCAGAAGATGAGCAAGTCCAAAGGCAATGTGGTCGATCCCTGGAAGATCATCCAGGGCAACGGAGCTGATGCCCTGCGGTGGTACTTTTACACCGCGTCGCCGGCAGACTACCCGCGGCGGTTCTCGGAGGACGCGCTCAAGGAGACGACCCGCAAGTTCGCACTCACTCTGTGGAACACCTACTCGTTCTTTGTGACCTACGCCAATATCGACGGGTTCGATCCCCGCAAGCCGGCACCTCCCGTGAGCGAGAGAGCGCCGCTGGATCGCTGGATCCTGTCCGAGCTGCACAGCCTCATCGGGTCAGTGGACGAGGACCTGGCTGGCTATGATATGACCACACCCGCCCGCGCCATTCAGGTCTTTGGCGAGAACCTGAGCAACTGGTACGTACGTCGCTCGCGCCGCCGCTTCTGGAAAAGCGAGGCCGATCAAGACAAGGCTTCGGCTCACAGCACGCTCTACGAGTGTCTGGTCACTCTGTGCAAACTGCTCGCGCCCTTCCAGCCCTTTACAACTGAAGAGATGTACCAGAACCTCGTTCGCTCGTGGAACAAGGAGGCGCCGGAGAGCGTGCACTACTGCGACTATCCTGTCGCCGACCCGGCGCTGATCGATGAAAAGCTGATGGCTGAGACGCGCCTCGTGATGCGCGTGGTTGCCGTTGGCCATGCGGCCCGCAACCAGGCCGGGGTGAAGGTCAGGCAGCCCCTCGGGCTCGCCGTAGTCAAGGTGCGCAGTAAGGCCGAGCAGGACGGACTGGCACGCCTATCGGAGCAGATCCGGGACGAGCTCAACGTCAAGGACGTGCGCATCGTCTGCGATGACGCTGACCTCGTGGACTATACGGTCACCGCCATCCCCAATCAGGTGGGCAAGAAGTACAAGGTCCTCTTCCCGGCCATCAAGACGGCATTGCAGGACCTGGATGCGGCCAGAGCGGCAGCCGAGCTCAGGGCTGGCCGCAGCTTGAACCTCTCCGTGCAGGGCCAGGAGGTAACCTTGGCTCCCGAGGATGTTCAGGTGCAGCTTCATCCTCGCGCCGGCTGCGTGCTGGCTGAGGACGCCGGGTACATGGTAGCGGTGCAGACCGAGATCACTGAGCAACTGAGGCAAGAGGGATTGGTCCGGGAGCTGGTCCGCCGCATCCAGACTATGCGCAAGGACGCGGATTTCCGTATCGAGGACAGCATTGCCACGTTCTACCAGGCCAGTCCGGCGGTGGGTGCAGTGATCGAGTCCTGGCGCGACTATATCCAGCAGGAAACCCTGAGCAAGCGACTTGAAGCAGGAACCGCCCCGGAGGGAGCGTTCGTGCAGCAGCACGACCTGGACGGTGAGGAGCTTGAGCTAGGCATCCTGCGCCAATAAGGACGCCGAATGCCGCATTTGGGAACCTTCTTCGTCGCCGCAGCGTCTCCAGGCCAGCACGAGCGGAGGAAGTGACGATGAACAAGGTTCTAGTGGCAGCTGGTTTGCTGTTGGCCGTCGGCGCGTTCACTGCGTGGCAGTTCGCCGCGCGCAAGGACAGCGACGCGAGGTACGACCTGTACCAGCGGCGAGAGTGGCGCCCGATTCCGGTCCGTGCTCACAACCCTACACAGTTCGGCCAGAGAAGGAACTCACGGTGAGGCGGAGCACGTATCGGTCGTGGGCTCTGCTTCTCGCCCTGAGCACCCTGCTGGTGAGTGGCACCATAGCTCTATCGGCCTACGCGGATCAGCGCCGGTTCGCCGCGGCGCAGCCCTGGCTTGACCTGGCTGTTCACGACCTGGCCAACCGACTCGGCACAGACGCCGTCTCGATCCGAACGCAGCAAGTGGAGGCAACCCGGTTCAGTGATACCAGTCTGGGCGTTCCGGAAGCCGGTCATGCCTATTTGCCGGTCGTCACGCCAGGGTACGTGATCCGACTGGTAGCCCGCGGCTCGGTGTACGAGTACCGGGCAGGTGGAGGCAGGCTGTTGCTGGTAGGTCCAGCATAGAGGCTCGATTCCAAAGCCAACGCCCCGTGTGAACCGCCGCACGGGGCGTTTTGTTGTGGAGCGGGTCAGCTGGCGCTAGACGTCGGGTGACTCTTTCTTGCGCAGGTAGCGAATCCCGACCCCTTCTTCGTAACCTAGCTTGCGGAATAGCCCCAGCGAAGGTTCGTTATCAGGCTCTATCAGAACTGCTACGATGGCGATGCCGTGCTCATGGAGAACCTTCTCCGCCTCGTGTACCAGCAGAACCGCATGGCCCAGCCGCCTGCGCTGCGGCAACACAGCCAGGCGGTTGATCCACCCCTTGCGCCCGTCGTGTGTGGCCAGCACCACGCCGACCAGCTTTTCGTCCTCCTCCAACCCGATCATGGTATGAGTCCCGCTGGCGAACTGGGCCGAGAAAGCCTCGCGGCTGTCGCGGCCATTGGGGCGCACCGAGTGGAGCCCAGCTTCTCTCCAAACAGCCATCCACCGCTCATAGTCATCGAGCGTGAGTCGGCGCAGCCGCGTGTGATGGCCCATTTCTACCTCTCTGCCCAGCCAGCGCCGGAGGAAAGGGCGATGCTCACTGGGTTGCCTTCTCCAGATCCTGTCGGCTGGTCATCGACACCACGCGATTCAGAAAAGCCGCCAGCGAGCCAGCCTGCTCGCGCAGCACCCGCTCGTGAAGCAAGCGCATCTCTGTGCCAATCGGACTCACTGAGGTTGGCGCGTCACCGTAGGTTCCGTAGAACGCAAAGTAGGCCTGGTTGAGCTTGCGAATGTAGTATCCGTGAGCCACGAACTCTTGCCGGCGCAGTTCCATGTACTGCTCGGCCTGATCTACCTTTGCAGCGGCCAGCAGCTCATCTACCTTGAGCCTCGTCTGGCGCATCTCGCGCACAAAGCTGAACTGGTCGGGGGAGGCCTGCTCAGGCGGCGTCGAGGGCGTTTTGGGTGCCGGCGTCACTCCGTAGAACCGCTCAAGGACCCGTTCAGCCACCTCCGACGAGACAATGCCGGCCACCGTTTCGTTCATGGTGGCAATGTCATAGTCTCGACGGATCCCCAGACCATCGAGAGCGTAGAGAAAGCCCAGCGGAGTGAAAAACATATATTGATGCAGCCACTCTTCGGCAATGGTCTCGATCGTCCATTCCATCGACGCATCATCGGCGACAAAGGTCGGATAGGTGGCGCCCAGCCCGCCAATTTCGACCACCAACGACGAGACGCCGAGCGCGTCAACCTGCTCCTCAATCCGGCCTGCGGTATTCACGTCGAGGTTCTCGTCAAGCATAATCTCCCGGATGCTCTCAATCCGTTCGCGGGGCGACACGATCAAGATCATCGGCGGCCTGGCCAGGCGAAAGTTCATCGGCGGAAACGGTGCAGCCACTCGCACGAATCGGTCCACAGGGTTAAAGATGCCCAGCTCGTTGTAGATGGCCCGCACTTGACGACCGAGAATCCATTGCACCGCCGCGCGCATTTGTTCGCGTTGCGTCAGTATCTCCTGCCGCGCTTGTTCAACCTCAGCGCTGCTCATCAGCCGACCATCCGCGTCCGTGACCGCCCCGCCAGGAGTCAACGCACCCAGCTTGCGTCCCAGCAAGAAAAAGCTCTCCACCATTGCCCGTTCTGCCTGCTCACTCAACGGGCCCTCAGCAGAGCTAGGCGCCTTGCTCCCCTCGAGCCCGTGGCTGAGCTCCCAGCCCAGCAAGTCGAACTCGTGTTCCCGCACCGCAGCCCGGATGCCCGAATCGAGCCCCATGCCCTGCGAACAGCCGCCGACAGTGGCAGCCAGCAGCGCCAGGACACAGGCCCAGCGCAACAGATCCCGTCCTGGCACAACACGGGGCCTGGGCACCCGCGTCATCTCATCGGTCATGGACTCGTTGTGCCCTCATTGTGCTTTCCAAGTTACGTTGCAGCTTTACGCGTAGCCTCATTGTGCCTACCTCGAACGACGAGTCGTTTCTCCTCGAATTCCTCTATAGTTCGGGCGTGGGCGTGGCAGCGGCGGTCAGATACGCTGACCTCGCGTTCTCAACCAGCGGCTTGACTGAATACTCGGCCACCCGCACGAAATAGGGTGACGATGACGACTGCAACACATAGCTCCGATCAGTAGCATCCTGTGCCCCTACGGTCAGTGTTTCCGGATCGCCGTCCTTCCGCTGCACGGTCACCACAGCGAGGGGATGGTCAAGCCCGTACTCGGGCTTGATCGTCTTGCCCAGCGGCGCCTGCAGCATCACCGCAGCCACACGGGTGACGGTCGTCTTCACCGCATCGTCATTCTGCGTTTCACCGTCCGCCAGATCAGCCAGCGTCCATTTGCCGGCCGTGTCGTGATTGAGCGTCACCTGCCCCGACGCGTTCGTGATCACCACCGATGAGATCTGGTCCTCGGGCACCGACACAAACGCCGTGTCAACCCAGGAAGCGGCAGTCGTACCCAGATCCCAGGACGAAAGCTGGCCAGCAAGATAGGTCTCGTCCTTGCCGTCCAGGCGCACGTGAGTGGCGCCATAGCTCGGCGACGACCCCAGGAACAGGACATAGGTGTTGCCAGCCGACGTCTTGATCTCGATGCGCCGAACATAGTCATCGGCCGAGACCTGGAGCCTCTTCTGGCTGGAAGCGGTGCGCGTGATGAGGCGCCTGGTGTCGATGGCGAGCAGTTTGCTCAGGGCGTCTTTCACTTTGGTATCATTGGCCGGGTAGTCGTCTGCTGCAGGGAGAGACCAGACCCCATCGACGCGGTGCAGTTCTATTCGGCCCGACTCGCGACCGTCGACGATCAGGCTGGTGACATTGTCGGCAGCCACGCCAGCCAGCAGCACTTCACCGCCGCCGCTGATCTTGCCCGGACGAAGCAGGACTATGCTCAGGATCACCTGAAACACCAGCAAGGCAATGAGAATGCGCTGTGTGCGGTTCATCGCTGCACCTCCCGATCTGCGCCAGTTGGTTCGACTTGTGGCAGCAGCGTCAACGGCGTCCGACTCTGCCGATGAAGATTCCAGACCGCGCCGATGATCACCAGCGCCAGGAGAGCCACGGCATAGTTGGCCACCTCCCACATCGATTGCGTCTTTTCGCTCAGCGCTCGGAGAACTCGCGCCCCGGTTCCCCGCGCCCGGATCGTCAGCAGGTCCAAATCCTCCGTGGACCAGGCCACAGCATTCTGTACCAGCTTAAGGCTGTTAATGTATCTGTCACCAGAGAAGCTGGCCGAAATCTGAAAGACTACATCGTCAAGGAAGGCGGCACTCCCGATCACTACCAGCCGCGCCGAGTCCGGAGATGTCTCAATGGTACCCGTAGTCAGGTCCACCGGAGCCTCCGATGTCCCTGCCAGAGGCGAAGCCTTGCCCTTGAAGTAGCTCTCAAAGCTGCCCTGCTCTGCCACGGCCAACGTGCGGCTCTGCTTGTTGCTACCCTCCGCAAAGCCGGCCTGCGGATACTTGTCCAGGTCCGGCTGAATGTTGGTATCGGTGGTCGTCCACGAGCGAGCGGTTGACTTGAGCAAGGCAGTCACCGCTCGACCCTGGCTCTTGCCCTCGTCAACCGTGAGAGGCGACACCCAGTTGAGCGTCACCGCAGGCAAACCAGAGACTATGGCATGGTTCGCGGCCATGCCATCCGTGCGCACATCAACAAAGAACGGATAGTTGAGCGCACGGATCTCCTGGATCTGCATACCCGAGACGTTGCGCGCCACTTGAACCGGGAAAGGTTCGTTCTGCGGGTCCATCACCAGCGACTGCTCAACGCCAATGCCGTAGCTGGCCAGCATGTCGCGCAGGTTATCGACCAGCGGCTCCATGGCCAGACTCGTTCCGTAATAGTCCAGCCCCAGCTTGTAATTGCCCGCGGCAACGATTACCGCTCCGCCCCTCATCAGGTACTGGTCTACGGCGAACCTGGCCTTGTCGTCCAAGCCCTGCGGTGCCACCACAAACAACACGTCTACGTCAGCCGGGACCGTCCCAGCCCTGAGGTCCACTGACCGAACTTCATACTCCTGGGCCAGATACGACCTGAGCTGGTTCCAGGTGGAGAGCGGTTGTTGCTGCTGCCCGTACATGTTGGTCGTTGGCTTCTCCGAGGGCGTCCAGAGGCCCACCACCTTGAGAAATCCTGGTGATGCGCGCTTGATGGCCGACTCGATCGCCGTTCGCACTTCGGATTCAGACCAGCCGCCTGACGGTGCAACCACCTGCGCCTTGGAACCCACCTCGAGCACCAGATACAGGTAGTAGCTCTGGCTCGAGAACAGCGAGACAGCGATGGGTTGCAGCCCATATCTGTCATACAGGGTCTTGCGCGTGACACTGCTCCCGGCGCTGTCGGGATCGACCTGAGTGTAGGTCAGTTTTCCGGCGGCGCTCTTCTGAAGGTCGCTGACCACTTTCTGCACCGTTTGCGGCACGCCCGAGAGCGACGCCGGCAGCGTACTGGGTGTGATGTACCCGACAAGTCTGGCTGGCTCGCTCAGCCCGGCCAGCGCTGCGTCCACACTCTGGAACCCGTAGACCACCTTCTTGATGGTGCGGGTCAGGTCGTACTCCAGGTTCTTGAGACGGACGTTGAGCGACCCGTCACTCGAGGACTCGACCTCAATCAGGTCCTGGAAGGTGAGCACTTCATTCTGATCCCCGTACCTGATAAGGATGTCAAAGTACGAGTTGATGATGCTGGACTCGTACCTCCCCGCTATCTGAAAGGGGGTCGGCCTGATGCCATAGGTTTGATTGGCTTCCGCCTCCTTGTCGGCGTCCTTCGCCGGGTCGACGAGCTCGAGCTGAACGCGGCCGCCGGACGCCACCTTGTACTCTTCCAGGGTGTCTCTGATAGTCGGCACCAGAGGCGCCAGCAACGGGTGGGTCTTTTCGCTAAAGTACCCGCGGATGAGCAGAGGCTCCTGCAGGGTCGAGAGTAGTTCTCGTGTGGTCTCCGACAGGGTGTACTCGTGGCCAGCAGTGAGATCTAGCCTGAGCCCACGGAGTGGATAGGCCCACGCGTTGGCCAGGACCAGATTCGCCACCAGAAGCAGTGAGGTCAGCGTGGTGGAACGTCGCTGGACTGCTGTTGCGGCGCCGTGACTCCAGCTCTTGCTCGATAGCGACAGAACGTTAAGTGTGAGGAAACTGGCGCACAATGTCAGGTAGTACAGCAAGTCGCGCAAGTCCACCACGCCGCGCTGGATGCTCTCAAAACGGCTGCCCGGCGCCAGCGCACGCAGCAGGTCGCCCACAGTCTGCCCGACAAAGGTGGCCAGCCCGCCGCTCCCGAGGAGGTATAGGATCCCACACAGCAACGCTGTCGAGATGAGCGCCACAATCTGGTTGTCGGTGCGCGATGAGACCAATAGCCCGATGGCGGCGTAGGCACCGGCGAGCAGGAGCGCTGCCAGATAGCCACCCAGCACTGGTCCCCAGTCAAGATTACCCAGAAAGGCCACCGTGATCGGCAGGAACAGAGTGAGCCCCAGCGAAATCGCCACCAGACCGAGAACCGCCACGAACTTGCCCAGGACGAGTTGCGCTCTCTGCACTGGCAACGTCATCAGCAGCTCGAGCGTACCCGAGCGCTGCTCCTCGCTCCACTGCCTCATGGTGAGGGCAGCCACCAAAAAGATCATCAGCACCGGCATCCAGCGAAACAGCGGGCGGACGTCGGCGATGCCCCTCGCGAAAAAGGTCTCCACCCAGAAGAACGAAAACAGGGTGATCGCCAGGAAGGTGCCGACAAAGATGAGCGCCATCGGCGAGCCAAAGTATCCCTGAAGTTCCTTGCGTGCAATTGCTACTACCTGTCTCATCATCACTCCTTGGGCTCGGTTGTCCTATGCTGCCGTTGCCAGGTCGTTGAATACGCTTTCAAGCGTGCGGACATCC
Source organism: Chloroflexi bacterium ADurb.Bin180 (assembly GCA_002070215.1). Classification (NCBI taxonomy): domain Bacteria; kingdom Bacillati; phylum Chloroflexota; species Chloroflexi bacterium ADurb.Bin180. The sequence goes on from MWCV01000020.1 coordinate 12,779, forward strand.
CGGCGCAGCTCCCGCAGCCCCCATCCCTGTTCTCGCGCCAGGTCGTATATCGCCGGGCAGATGTCTTTCTGGCCTCGCCTGCGCCCCAGTATCCGGTACGACGCGTACCCTTCAGGCGTCTCGAGGTACTGCACATCCTTCACACCGGTCAATGCCTTCAACAGCGTTTCTGCGCCATTCGCTTTCCTAGTCAAAACCAGCAGAGCGTTCGGCGTGGCCGCAAGGTCAGCAAGTCGCGCATCGGTCTTGACCTGGCCATTCAGCAGAATGATCACCCGGTCGCAGAGTGCCTCGACTTCTGACAGAATGTGCGTCGAGAACAGGACGGTGCTGTGCCTGGCCATGCCTCGAATCAGCCGGCGTATCTCCACGACCTGCGTCGGGTCCAGCCCCAGCGTCGGCTCATCAAGGATCAGCAGTCTGGGCCGATGCAGGATGGCCTGAGCGAGGCCCACCCGCTGACGAAAGCCCTTGCTCAGCGTGCCAATATCCCTGGCGAGGTGGTCCTGCAGATTGGTGGCATAGACAGCCTCAGAAAGGCGCGCCATCTGGTCTTGCGCTGGGATCTGCCGTAGCTCGGCCATGAGCAGCATATAGTCCTGGATGGACAGCTCGGGATAGAGCGGAGCGTTCTCCGGCAAATAGCCAATCAAGGCCTGTACCTGCCTTGTCTGGGTGAGCACGTCCAGGCCGCCGATCCTGACCGAGCCTTCATCGGGCTGTAGGTAGCCGGTGAGGATCTTCATGATCGTCGTCTTGCCGGCACCGTTGGGCCCGAGCAGGCCAACTACCTCGCCTTCGGCGATTTCAAAGCTCACGCCGCGCAGTGCTTCGACGGCACCGTAGTTCTTCTTCAGTTCTGATACCTGCAACATACGATTACCCTCCGTGTGTTCCGGGTCCGAAACCTCCAGAAATGTAGGCAAAGCCAGCGAATTTGTCAAGGATGGTCAGCGTCGTGCTTCGCGTCGAGACCAACATCGCCCGGAACGGGTGCGTGGTCGTGGAACTTTACCTGTGCTGACAACTGCTCTCGCGAGGTGAGCGGCTGGCCATTTGCTCGACCACCAAGATACCTGACGCCAGTTCGCGCTCCCTGTCCCCTTCTCTAGCCTGGCAATTCGGGCAGCAGGCCTCGCAACGCCAGCGCCAGGTCAGCGGCCTCGAGGTCAGCAACCGTCGAAGCAACCCTAAGCCGACCTCGAGTGTCGCAGCCCGGTGAGTAGGGGCTCGCATGGGCGACGGTGCGTCCGGCCGTAGTCTGGAGCCAGGCTCCCTCTGTTGCCCAGTCGATGCACCTGAACTCGGGGCACGATACGTCAAAGCTGCAATTCCTCATTCTGGCCGCGAACAGGTCGGTAGCCTTGCGGTTTCCATCGCGTCCAACAGGTCGCGTCGGGATGTCGAGGCAGAACCTCTCCAGTAAATCACTGGCGAGCTCGATCAGCCGCTGTCCCTTCACGTTGCCTCCGTCATCTCCCTTCGCACAGATAGGTACTGAATTTGCCATACTCTCGAAAACCGAGCCGGCGGTAGAGCGGTGCCCCTTCTGCCGATGCGCGCAGCACCGCCCACCGGTAACCCATCTCCCTGGCCAGTTGCAGGGCCTTCAGGGTCATTGCCGTGCCGATACCTTGCTTACGTGCGTCCTGCAACGTGGCGACGCCATACAACCCGGCCACGCCCGCCCCCAGCACCACACAGGCAGTGGACACCGGTTCATTCCCCAGCCAGCCGAGGTAACAGCGCATTGCCGAGTCAGGCTCCAGCGACAGTCTGGTATAGCACCGGGCACCGTGGGTGACGATGCCGCTCGGCCTGCTGTTCGCTTTGCACACCAGCTTCCACCAGGTTGTCAATCCATCCACAGACGATACCTGCCGGAAGCGGAATCCGCCAATAGGCGATGGCACAGGCAGCAGCTCGAGCTCCGCGGCCATTCCGGGTTGCTCCTCGCCGGACCGCCAGCCCAGCGCCGTCAGACGTGAGCCCAGATCGCACGGTCTCGAAAGAGGGCCGATCCACCAAAGCAGCGGCACCCCTTTGAGGCGACCGCGCCGCATCACTTCGGCAATCACTCGGTCGCAATCCCCGGGCGGGAGCTGTGCGCGGTGCACGGTATTGAACGTAGCATACCCGAGTTCGGACAGGGTCCACAGCATGTCCGGGTCGTCGTGCACTTCGACCTCCGGACACAGTCGATAAAGCAGGTATCGCGCCAGCATATTGCCCTCAATCGCCGCCACGACGTCAGCATCAGTTGGGTCGGTCAAGATGGTGAACATTCCAGTCGGGCCAGCACAATCTCGCGGCGCATGCCTTGGGAACCTCATCAGTGCACGGGGCGTCTCTGCCAATGAAAGGAGATGTATGAATCCTGATCACAGGACTGCGCACGCCATTATACTCCTGATTGCCCTTGTCTCGCTTCTGTCGTCGTCGTGCTCCCGGTTCACAGCTACGCCGACCACCACAACTGCCACGACGGCACCCCCAACCACGATCCGGCCAGTGGCGACCCACACCCCTCAAGCAGTTCCTACCTTCACACCCGCGCCGGCCATCGACGCGAGTGCGCTGACACCGCACCTGCCTGCGGACGCAACGGTCATCGCAATGGATCAAGTGAGCCCGGCCAATCAAGGGCAACAGCTCGCGGTGGCTTTGCTGGGTTACGGCCGCTCATCTGATGGGCTGGAGTATGATCACATCGAACTGGCCGTGTTCGATGTCGGCAGACCGACAATCTCCTCCCCGATCTGGACCAGCGGCCCAACCTTGGGCCACCGCGCCGGGGCCCTTCAAGTTCGCGACATCAACGGAGATGGCGTGGCGGAGGTGCTCTCGCTGCAGTCGACTGGCGCGTCGGGAGAGATGCTCTACGTGCTCGGGTTGGCGTCGGGCACTCCGCGCTGGCTGAAACCGTCTGGAGGCAAGTTCGACGGCCTGGACTACTTCGGGGAGGCTGGCGTGAGGTTGGAGGATCTCGATCACGATGGCCTGCCCGAGATTCTGGCCTCCTACGGCCCCGCCGCAACGAGTACGGATGTCTACCGCTGGGACGGGTCCAGGTACGTCTTTGGCATCACTCTGCTTGACAAGTGAGAGGAGCCTATGCTGCGTCTGCAGTGAGAGCCGGTGTCTATTCAGTGACGGCGCTCTCCACAATGGAGAACCGCCGCTGGTCACAATCCACTTCGGCCATCGTTCCGTAGGGCAGCACAAAGACGGGGTCAGTGTGGCCCAAGTCCATGCCCGCCACTACTGGCAGGTTCGTCAGGCCGAGCTCGTCCGATACCACCTCTAGCAGCACTTGATCGTACTTGCAAAAGTCAGCCGGGGCCACCTCTCCGCCTGGGCGGGCGAGCAGGATCGCTCCGAGCCGTTGCAGCAGACCCATGGCACCGTAGACTCTCAGCGTGTAACCGAGCAGAGAGGGAGGGGGTGCCTCCTCCGAGGTCTCTAGGAAGAGCAGCGCCCCGTCCCACCAGGCGGCATCCGGCCAGTACTCGGTACCGCGCAGCCAGTCGAAGACCTCGAAGCACCCGCCGATGAGAGGCCCCCTGTGCCTTCCCGTTCCCTGGAGCCACTTCCAGCCCTCACTCTGGTTCAGGCTGCGCCGCTTGTTCTGATTCTCGGGCACAGCCCAGGTGAGGAGCTCCGCTGTCCAACCTCCGGTGTTCGGAGTGACCTCACCCACCGGGTCCAGTTCGAACAGAGTGCGGCGAACAGAGTCAACCATGTAGGGGAACAATCCCCCGTTTTCGGCAAACCCGGCCATAATCGCCGGTCCGTAGAATGTGGTCAGCCCGGCTTTGAGGCACGCCAGGTGCGTGATCGTAGTGTCCGAAAAGCCCATCAGGACCTTGGGATTGTCATGGATCACTCGGAGGTCGAGGTAGGGCAGTATCCTGATCGAGTCATCTCCACCAATGGTGCTGATGATCCCCTTGACCGAGGCGTCGGCGAAAGCGGCCATCAGGTCCTCGGCCCTGGCTTCGGGGTGCCGGTGCAGCCAGTCGGCATCGGCCAGTGTATGGTCCATTTCGACCAGCTCTACCCCGAACTCTTCTTCGAGCTGCCGTTTTCCGGCCAGGTACCGTTGCGGAAACTGGCCCGGACCTCCCCAGGAGAGCGTCACTGCGGCGACCCTGTCGCCGGCATGGAGCCTGCGGGGCTTGATCAGAGAGGGAGAACGAGCGGGGAGCCGCTCTGGGTCTCTTCCAGTCATGCGCTAAGGCCTGCTCTGGCTGACAGTCTTGAGTGCTCGCAGCGCGCGGAGTGTGACCCATTTGGAGGGCTGCTTACGCGCTCCGAAATCGACCCAGGTCTTGCCGGCATAGTCATACTCGAGCGACCAGCGGCCCAAGGCGTCCTGCTTGTCACGCACAAGTCGGACTGCTGCCTGCAAACGAGGCTCCGCTCCACAACCCAGGCTCGCCAGAACCTGTACATTCTGCAGCACGTCGGTCACATAGAAAACAGGAAACCCGAACTTCCACCAGCTCCTGTTCGGTTTGCTGCCACTCAGAGTCGGGTAGCTGGCCGAAGCCGGATCGCCCGCCAGCAGGAACTCGACGCCCTGCCTGATGGCCTGGTCGATCAGCGGCGTCCGCTCAGTGGCGGGAAGCACGCTGAATGCCATCATGACCTTGACCGCCCCCCACGCGCAGGGCCGGCGGTTGTTCGCTGCGCAGCCAAAGCCAGGGCCGCACTTGATGCCCAGGTATCGCCTGGAAGCGTTGCGCTCTGTCGACGGGGCAACCCCTTCTCCCGTGACGGAGCGGGCCATCCATTCATACGCCAGCCTCAGCCTTGGGTCAGAACAGCCAAGTTCGTGCAGGGCCCAACAGAGGTTGCCCTGGAGGCAGTCAATGGTGCCAGACGGCGAACCGAAAACGGAGAACTGGCCACCAGGTGAGAAGGCGTGTTCGAGCACGTAGGTACAGGCAGCGGCGATGCGGGCATCCTCGGTCAGAGTGGCACCCAGCTGCGCCAGCAGGATCACCGACCAGTCTGTGGAGCGATACTTGGGGCTGTAGCCCGCGTTAGGCTTGGTCCACCACCCTTCCGGATGCATCTGCTCGAGGATGGCCGCAATGGGCCCCTCCCGGTGAGCTCGTCGTCGCGCCGAACGCAGTTCGGGATCGTCCGGAGGGCAGTCCATCAGGTCGCGCAGCGCAAGGTAGCGAACACCAGGCTCCTCCGGTTCCAGGAGCCACGGTATCGCGTCACCATCTAGCTGCGCACGCCAGAACGTTCGGCTTCTCCTCGGGGTCAGATCCATGTGCAGCCCACTGGCCGGAGCCGCGAAGGACTGGACGAGTGGGCAGGACATTCGGCAGGTTGACGAGGCGCCGCCACATGGAATGGAGTGTTCGCTCACGTCGAGGGTTCGACTTTCTCCCCGGCTATGGTCCTTGGCGAGTACGTTTCTTGGTGCCCTTGGCAGGCTCATAGACAAAGAATCCGTCTGGAAGGAACCGCACACTTCCGGCTGCCTCGAGTGCCTCGAGCGCTCGCCAGTCAATGTGGTGTTCTCCCGCACCCAGCCCCGGGTGGACCACCAGAACCGCTCCAGGCCAGGGCCCCCACGCATCGAAGGAATAACGGAACGGCTGATCCGCAACCCGTTCGCAAGCCTGACTGAGAATGGTGTGAGCCTGGTTCTCTGCCACCCACTGCTGTTCGCTCAGGAACAAGGCCACCAGCTCCTGCCGCGTGATCCGCCCGGTGCCGTGGCAGAGGTCGCAGGATACGCTTTTACCCTTGGCCTGGCCGCCATCTACTGTGTAGTGTCCTTTGCCCCAGCAGCGCCAGCACTGAACACTGTGGTCAGGAGCCGCATCGAGGTCGCCGACCACCTTATCGACACGTCGGGCTGTCCGACCTGGAATCAGTTCTGCTTGTGCGGCAGCAGTTCGGGTTGGCATCTGAACCCCCTCACCCGCCTTACGGGTCACCGCTCTACGGTCGAGCGTCACGGACCGGCCTGTGCCCACAAAGTAACGCGGTATGCAGGCCGCAGGCCGCCATCCGACCACAACAGGCACGCGTTCTTACCACTGAAGACGATGAAGAACGTGTAAAGTTGCGGCGTCTTTATGACGAGTTATGGCGCCGCCGGACCTGCTGCTACGATGCGGATTGCGCTGCTCTTGTCTCCTCGCGCCGGTTTGACCTGTCCGAGCAGTGGGTACGGCACCGCGTGGTCAACCGAGCCTTGCTAGGGTGGGTTCCACACGTGCGTACAATCCTGGCTGTGCGAGACCCAATTGCGTCCCGGGACCCGGCTCCCGCCGTCGCCGGGAAACAAAAAAAGGGGGGGTGAGCGTCACTGCGCTCACCCCCCTGTGTGTATCGAAGGTTCGGTACCCTGGAACCTAGCCCTGCTTTGCGCCGCACTCCGGGCAGAACCTGGCACCCTTTGTATCAGCGCCGCAAGCCGGGCACTTGCCGGCCGGCGCTCGCTCGATCTTGGCACCGCACTCGGGACAGAACTTGGCTCCCATCGTCGGCTTGCCGCAATTGGGACACAGGTCAGCTGCCGGCTGAACCATTGCCGCGCCGCACTCGGGACAGAACTTGGTGCCGGCCGGAGCGAGCGTGCCATCCTTCGGGCACTTGGCCATCCCGGCCTGGGCCTGCTTGATGGCCGCACCGGTCTGCTTGGCCACCTCGCCCAGCCCGAGCGCACTGGCAAAGCCGCGCAGCGCGGCACCGGCCTGCTCGGCCTCAGCCTCTGCAATCTGCCCGCGGCGCGGGCTGTCGTCTTTGCAGAATCCGCTCTGCTCGTCAAAGTCAGACAGGCAAACTACCCTCCGGCAAGTCGGGCACTCGCGGAAGCGATCCTTCACCTGACTCCAGGCCTTCTCGAGCTGCTCTGGCGTCAGGCTGTTCACATAGCGCGGGTCGGGTCCAGTGACGTTATTCGCGATCGCTCCGCCAAAAATGGGAACCTTGCGCAACAGTCCTCCAACGGCTTCCCGGCCGATATCCTTGGCCACCGTAGCTACCACCTCGGGCTGGCTGCGGAATTCGCGGTCGCAGGAATCGCAGTAAAACACGGCGTAGGGGCCGATCCCATCGTTTCGTACGTCATAGCGCGGCATTCGGCTTGGTGCGGCCATGCTTTCACCTCCCCATGGATATGGTCGTCATTATAGGCGGCAGCTAGCCGATGTCAACCGACAAAGGCGTCGAGAGTGTGGAAAAAGCGGGCCAGGGATGGGAGCACCCTGGCGCCTGTGCCTGGTAGTGCCAAGACTCGGGGCAACTACGGACCTCGATAGGTTCGTAGTACAGGCTTTGGCCTGTCCCCACCCACTGACGCGGTGAGACCGTCCGGAAGGGGAGCGCTAAAGCGCCTCTTCGCAGTAGCTCAGAGACCTACGGCAACTACGAACCTGTCGTTCACGCTCCCTGGGCAGTTATTCCACACTCTCAAAGGCGTCGGACCGGCAAGCGCGATATGGAGCGCTCCCGTCCGACGCCATTTGCTTTCGTACCGCGAAACGATCCGCGGCTACCTCGGCGGCACAGTCGTCAACTCGCAGGCCAGACCGTCCCCATCCCTATCGAGCCAGTGTACATCCCGGCCGACGACGGCGAGGCAATGCTCAAAGCATGCTTGCGCGACAGCCGGTGAAGCAAAGTCCTCGCAGTCAAAGAGGTTGCCGGAGCAGTCGCAGTTGGCCACTGGCGGTGCCACAACTGGCGCGGGGGCTTCAAAGTACTTGGGAACGAAATACCACCCCGCCCCATTCATCCAGACCTGCACGCCTCCGTGACCGCTGCAAGTCCAGCGCGGCTCGAGCGAATAGGAGTAGCTGCCGTCCCAGCAGAGGGCAACCGGCCAACTGGCGGGAGACGAGGGAGGCACCGGCGCAGGGGCAGGGCCGGGCTGGACTGGAACGTGCGGGACCGAAGGAGCCGGAGAGGGCGCCCCAACACAGGGGATCCTGAGCTTCTGGCCCACATAAATCAGGTTCGGATTGGCCAGACGATTGTATCGGGCTATCTCGTAGGGGTTTACGCCATAGCGCCGGCCGATGGCAAAAAGGGTGTCACCCGCTTTGACCACATAGAACCAGTCAGCCGACGCTGCCTGGGTGAGGACCAGAAACGTGGACAATACCAGCACCACCACCAGCACCATTCGTACTCTTGGACTCATCGTCTTCCTCCTCAACCTGTTTCGCTCAGATACGCTGGATCGGCCAGCATCTGGTGCCCCCGGCATTCAAGCCCAGGGCAACACCGCCGCTCCAGCACTAGGACTCACAATGGTAGACGCAGCCTGTATCATTTGGATTCGGGTCTGGCCAGCAATCGTACGGCGAAACCAAATCCGCTTGTCGGACTGAGCGCCGCACGGGCACGACCGCTTGTCCGCACACCAGGGCGGTGCTCTGTCTCTCCAGCCCAGTTTGCTTCTGTGGCCAAGAGTGGTACAATGGCCCAACTCGGTTATCCACGAGCAGGCAAGTTCTGGCGCCCAGTGCTCACGCGTTGTGCCTGGGCGCCGGTTGTTGTTCCCATCAGTACTAGGAGGTTCTGAAACGATGAAAACCCGAACCATCGCCGCGGCAATGCTACTCCTCGGCCTGGCCCTGACGAGCGGCTGTGCCAAGGGAGCGACGCCCACGGCCACGGTTGCCCCAGGGCCGACCTCAGCACCGACAATCGACCCGGTCCTCTCGCCAACCAGCCTCCCACCTGGCGGCGTCGACGTGGCCTGGCAGCACATCGTGCAGCCAACGGGAACAGCGCTGGCCCGCGTGAATGGCGAGGAGGTCGACTCGGAAGAGTTCCTGGCCGTGCTCAAGCGCCAACTCCATGTCGTCACCGCCCAGTACGCGGTGGACTGGAATGAGCCCTCCAACCAGTCACTCATCCCGGGCTTTGAAGACCAGATCCTGAGCCAGATGATTCAGGACGTGTTGCTTCGCCAGCTCGCTACTGCCGAGGGCATTACCGTCACCGACGAAGACATCGAAACCGAACGCGCGAGCATCGAGAAGGAGGTCGTCTCCAGCGGGCAGTACCCCACCTGGGAGGCGTTCCTCCTGGCAATGGGCAGCAACCCGAAGGACTTTGGCGAGCAAATTCGCACCTACCTCTACTACAAAAAACTGCTGAGCTTGCACGGCGGTCCAACTGAGGTGGAGCAGGTCAACGCGCGCCACATTCTGGTCGACAGCGAAGAGAAGGGCCAGGAAGTGCTCAAGAAGCTCAAGGAAGGCGCTACCTTTGCCGACCTGGCCAAGGAGTATTCCACTGACACCGGCTCGGCCAGTTCGGGTGGCGACCTGGGGTGGTTTCCACGGGGAATGATGGTCACCGAGTTTGAGGAGGCCGCGTTCACCCTGCCCATTGGCGAGACCAGCGGTCTCATCAAGACCGACTTTGGCTACCACATCATCCAGGTGGTGGACCGAGGCACCAGACCACTACCGGCAGAGATGCTGGAGCAGCATCAGCAAGAGGCGTTCGGCGCCTGGTACGATGCCGAGTACGAGAACGCCAAGATAGAGACCCTGGTGACTTTCGAGACTCCAGAGCCGACACTGACTCCCACTTCATAGCATCTCAAGGCTCAGGGCGGGGCGCACCGATAGCGCCCCGCCCGTTGTGTTCAGTGGATCGCAAACGCGGCTAGGGTGTCGGCGAGCTCTATCAATTCCCGCTGCCCCACGAATTGCCCGCTGCACAGCGGCCATTCTCCCCGCAACGCCTCTCGCCACCTCCGGGGAATCGCGTCCAGCCCATACGTCGCTCCGGCCAGCGCACCCACAACTGCCCCGGCCGTGTCAGCGTCGTTCCCCAGATTGACCACCTGCACCACGGCCTCTTCCAAGCTGTCGGTAGTAAGCAGCCCCCAGAGCGCTGCCTCGACCGTGTGACGGACCCAGCCGCTGTTCTTTAGCTGCGACCGGCTCTTACGGGGAGCACTTTCGATCACCGTGCGCAGCTCGTTGGTTACTCCTGCCTTTTCGAGCGCCTGCTCAACGGCCGCTGACTTGGCTTGTCCCCGACAAAGTAGCCATAACGCGCAGTTCACAAAAGCGCAGGCGGCCAAGCAGTCGGGGTGAGCGTGAGTCAATGCGCTCTGCTGTCGACTGGCCAGGAGCATCGCCTCGAGGTCATCGAAGGCCAGAGCCACGGGCCAGCACCGCATCAGCGAGCCGTTGCCAGCGCTCTCCGGATCAATGGTCCTCGCGGCCGTCTGCCAGCTTTCCCCTCGGGCGATGGCGCTCAGAACCCACCGCGTGTGTACGCCCTCGTCGGGAGGTCCGGCGCTGTGCCAGGCCACAAAGCGCTGCGCCAGGTCCGCCCCGTCGAGCCCTCCTGAGGCACGAAGCGACTCGGCCAGTGCCAGCGCCATCTCCGTGTCATCGGTGAAGGTGCCAGGCGGCAGGCGGCCCTTGCGCATGTCACGCACCAGTGCACCGGCCGGAATCATTGGCCCGAACTCTAGCGGCATTCCCAGCGCGTCGCCCACTGCCGCCCCGATGGCACATCCACGCACGCGCTCCGTACTCTTCCCCATTCGACCTTCCTCCTACTGCTAGGGCTGGCTACAAACCTGAAGGCTTCCTCGCTTCGAGCCGGCCCAGCACCAGTCTCCGATTGCCCGCCCTGATGTCGCGCTTCAGTTCCTCAATCGTTGTGCGGTCAGCACAGGGGTAGAGCGCCCGATTGTGTAACAGCGGGTCAGCGTCGGCGCTGATGTATCCAGCCGCAACAGCGCGACCCCACTCAGCCGTTCCTGGCACAGGCGAATACTCTGCCGCCAGCACTCGAATGCCCAGACCCTGCGCGTATCTGGCCGCCTCCCGCGCCGAATCCAGCTCGGCTGTCTCGCTTTTGCCCTCAGCCGGCGGTCTGCCCAGGAGCACGTAGGCCGAAACGTCGCGGGCTGCGAAACCGGCCTGCCCCAGTGCCGCCACGGCCCTGCGCAGGTCATCAGGGTTGACCTTGCCTCCGTCGCTTTGTGAGCGTGCCTGGTCAACCGTCTCCAAACCCAGCCGAATGGTAACGAATCCGGCCCGCTTCATCAATGCCGCCAGCTCAGCGGTGATGAATCGCGCATGCAGACCGTTCGGCGTATGGAACCGCACCTTGAGTCCTCGCTCAATCACTGCCCTCAGAATGGGGACGATGTGGCTCTCGGCAGCAACGAGAAGCGCATCGTCATAGAAGGCAATGTCCACTGCCCCCAGCTCGGTTGCACACCAGCCAATCTCAGCCAGGACGCTGTCGGCGGAACGCGGCTTGAACCCACCCGGTTGGAGGAGCCCAACAGCGCAGTAAGGGCAGCGAAAAGGACACCCGCTGGCGGTGCGAATAGCGACATAGCCCTGATTCCGGCGCAGGTCGTGAGCCGGGAGGACCGTATCTGGGTCAAGGGCCAATCGGCGCGTGTCTCCTGTGACCTGCCCGACCCACTCCAGTGCGCTCGCCTCGCCAGGCCCACACAGTACGGCATCAGCGCCCGACCGCGCGGCGTGATGCGGACAGAGTGTGGCATAGATCCCACCTAACGCTACCGGAATCCCTGGCCACTGGTCCCTAACGATGCGTATCGCATCGAAAGCGCCTGGATACCAGTAGGTCATGGTGCAGGTAACGAGCACCGCATCTGGGCGCTGCATGGTCTGCAGGCGTCCCCGCACCACTTCTAGCGGTAGTCCGTATCTTCCGTACTGACGCTGAACGTGGGCCACCGCGCCCGCCTTGGGCAGTGGCGTTTTTAGAAAGTGACCGCAGCCGAAGGCGTCCCCCGAGGACACAGGAGCGGGGCTCTGCGGATCGAATCGGTCGAGGCAGTCGACCAGCGTTATGTGATGTCCGGCCGCTCGCAAGGCGCCTGCCACCTGCAGCAGACCGAGGGGCTCGATCCACTCGTTGTACGCGGCAAAGTCGAGGATCCACGGGTTGATGCAGAGCACATTCGCCATGGTCAGACCGCCCTCTCAGCGAGGTCTGGTCGCACTTGCCAGCCAGGCAATCGCCGGTCTGGCTGCGAGAAATGCAATCGTATCAGCCGGCGTCGTTCCGACCGGAGCGCGCGGCTGCCATCTGGTCGATGGCTCTGGCCAGACCCGCTACTGTCGGGTGCTGAAAGAGCGTTCGCAGAGGAACGGTGACGCCAAGGGCGTGCCGCAGCCGTGCCACCACCTGCATTGCCAGGAGCGAATGACCTCCCAGGTCGAAAAAGCTCTCGTTGACATCTACCCGCTCGAGCTGCAACAGGTCCTGCCAGATCTGAGCGATCAGGCTCTCGGTGTGCGAAGAAGGAGCCGCGCATGTCGCTGCGGCAACCTCGCTCACCTCAAGCCGCAGAAGCGCCTGCCGATCCACCTTGCCGCTGGGCAAGCGAGGTAGCTCCCGAAGCAATACGAACTGCGCGGGCACCATGTACGATGGCAGGGTCTTGTGGAGACGGTCAAGCAGTTCCTGGCGTTCGGGAGGACGGGCGTCGGCAAACACGACGTAGGCGGCCAGTCGTTTCTCTTTCCCTGGCTCATCCTGCAGCACCGCAACGGCGTCCTTCACCCCCGCGCAGTCGCGGAGCGCATGCTCGATTTCGCCCAGTTCGATTCGATACCCCCGCAGTTTGACCTGGTAGTCAGCTCGGCCAAGGAACTCGATCCTGCCGTCAGCCAGATGGCGACAGCGATCACCGGTTCGATACAGCCGCTGGCCCGGTTCGGTGCAGAACGGATCTGCCACAAAGCGCTCGGCCGTGAGGCCGGGGCGCTGCCAGTAGCCGCGGCCCACACCTGCCCCGCCAATGAACAATTCGCCAGGGTGCCCTGGAAGCACTGGCTGCAAGTTACGGTCCAGGATGTAGAGCCGCGCATTGGCGATCGGACGGCCGACAGGCACCAGGCCGTCATCTGCCAAGCGCCCTGCGGCAGCGTTGGGTGTGGTCTCCGTAGGTCCGTAGATATTCCACATCGTCAGTTGTGGCAGCAGCCGCCTGCTGCGTCGGACCGTGTCGCTGTCGAGCAACTCGCCGCCTAGGAAGGCGTGGGTCAGCCCCGGACCGTGCGCCAACGACGGATCGGCCTCCATGGCGTCCAGCAAGGATTTCCACAGCGTGGGCACTCCGCTAAAAGCGGAAGGGTGACGCGTCCTCAACTCGGCAATGAGACGCGGCGCGTCGGTGATCGTCTCCGGCGGCACGAGCCAGACGTCCCTCCCGCAAACGAGCGGCCCCAGCACTTGCTTGAGGCACGCGTCGAACGAGAGCCGGGTGGTAAAGGGCATCTGCGGCTGTCCATCTGGAGTCAGCTCGGAGTTGATCCAGGCCAGGTAGCTGGACAGGTTGCGATGCTCGATCATCACCCCTTTGGGCTTGCCAGTTGAGCCTGAGGTGTAGAGCACGTAAGCGAGGTCCTCCGGACCTACCCCGGTGTCAGGGTTCTGGTTGCTTTCGCTCTCCAATAGCGACGCCGCTGTGTCGAGGCTCAGCAGAACCGGCGGCCGCTCCAGGCCATGCGCCACACTGCGCACCCGGCCCTCGAGAGCGGCCTGCGTCAACACCACCACGCAAGCGCTGTCTGCCAGCAAATAGCGTAGCCTCTCGTCGGGGAACTGCGGATCAATCGGCACAAAGGCAGCTCCCGCTTTGAGGATTCCCAACAAAGCCACGACTTGCTCGGGGCAGGCTTCCATACACACGCCGACCAGCTTCTCCGGGCCCACTCCGTGGCGCATCAGAAAATGAGCCAGCCTGTTGGCCCGAGCGTTGAGCATGGCGTAGGTCATCACGACGTCTCTGGCGGTGATCGCCGGTGCCGTTGGATTGCGCTCGGCCAGAGAGGCAAAGCGGGTGTGGACGAGGTCGCACGGGAGATCGAATCTTGGCGGATTCCAGGAAACCAGGACCTGTCGACGTTGGTCTGAACTGAGAATATCCAGAGACCCGACACGTTCGTTTGGAGAGCTGACGACCGCCTTGAGCAGGTTGTGCAGAGCGTCGAGCAGACGGGAGGCACTGGCGGCACTAAAGAGGCCGGTATTGTAGAAGAGGTGCGCCTCAAGACCCTCAGGGCTGCCGGCAAGACTCGCGCTCAGCTCCCACCTCGTCACCGGGCTTGAAAACAGGAGCGGGGTCACCTCAACGCCCTGCAGGGCGAGCGGCGTGAGCGGGACAGTCCGCAGGCGAAACATCGTCTGGAAGACGGGTGAATAGCTCAGGCTGCGCTCTGGCCGCAGCTCCTCGACCAGTCTTTCGAATGGCAGGTCCTGGTGGTCATAGGCTTCCAGTGCCATCGAGCGCACGCGGCCTAGCGCCTCTAGGAAGGTGGGATTTCCCCGCAGATCCACACGCAACGGAAGCGTATTGACAAAGAACCCGATCAAATCCTCCCACTCCACTCGCTGGCGGTTGGCGATGGGAGTGCCGATCACCACCTCATCCTGTTGCGAAAGGCGGTGCAGCAGAATCGCCCAGCAAGACAGCGCACCCATGAACGGGCTTGCGTGTGCCGAACGGCAGATAGTTTGCAGGCCAGACAGGATCTCCATCGGGAAGCGTGCGTTTTGTTCCGCACCGTTGTGAGTTTGCACGGATGGCCGCGGCTGATCCGTGGGCAACTCGAGCACCGCTGGTGCCCCCGCAAGGCGGCCGCGCCAGTATTCCAGTTGCTCCTTCAGTGCACCTGCGGCCAGCCAGCCACGTTGCCATACGTCATAGTCTCGGTACTGCAGCGTCAGTTCGGGCAGGGGAGAAGGGGCACCGGCGCAACGAGCAGCATAGAGAGCGGTCAGCTCCCGATTCAGAATCTGCAGAGACCACTCATCGGAGACGATGTGATGCATGGCCAGACTGAGCCAGCTCTCTTCATCTGAGAGGCGCAGCAGGCCCGCCCTGAACAGCGGACCACTCGCCAGGTCGTAGGGTCGCCATTGTTCGCGGTCAAGCCACTCCCGTGCGGCTTCATCCACACCCCCACGGGGCGCCCCACGGAGGTCCGTCACTGGCAGCTCAAAACCTGCCGGCGATGCGATCGCCTGAAGTGGCTCGCCGGAAGGAGCCAGGAACGTCGTGCGCAGGGTTTCGTGCCTTCGGATCACCTCGCCCAGTGCCCACTCGAGCGCGCCGATGTTCGGGACGCCCCGCAGGCGAAAGGCACGGCCAATGTTGTACAGCGACGTGTCGGGCTCATACTGATCCAAGAACCACAGTCGGCTCTGAGCGTACGAGGCGGGTGCGGTTAGCATGCGGGTCCTATTCTCTCAGCTGTGAGCAGCTGGTTCGTCTATGTCCGATGCGCGTTTGCGCTTGTCGCAAACAGCACGGTCTTGATCTGAAAGGGAGTGAGCTCGGGGTGCTTGGAGCGAATCAGGGTCACAATCCCGGCAATATGAGGCGCCGCAAAGCTGTTGCCTGTCGTCACAATGGTGCTGCCGTTCTGCCACGCCACTGGCACATCGATACCCGGCGCGCCGAACTCTACCGGTGGTGAAGGATTGTAGTAGAAAGTGTACGGGTCCTTCCCCTCGTGAGCCGCGACCGAGAGCACTGATGAGTACAGCGAGGGGTAACTGGCCCCGGGGACATTGTTCGCCGCCGACACGAGGAGGCAGTTCTTGAAGTATGCATCGTCTGCCAACTCGTGGAACAGCCCAAAGTACTCCTCCCGCCCCGTGCTCAGGCTAAGGTTGATCACCTGCATGTCGTTGTCTATTGCCCAACGCAAGCCTCCGGCGAACTGGAAAGCCCGGCCGGTCAGGTCCCGGCCAAGCACCCTGACACTGTATAGCTCCGCCTCCGGGGCCAGGCTATGAATGATCCCGGCGCAGGCAGTACCGTGCCCGTATAAATCCACCCTCTCACAGTCCTCTTCCACACGAACCCTGGACCTGGTCCGGCCATCGTAGTTGACAATCACGCCGCCTCGCCATTGCCCACCAACCGCCGGATGGTCAGCTTCTACTCCGCTGTCGACGACAGCAACCTTCACGCCCCTGCCGGTAGAACCACCCCAGGCCCAGGCCGCGTCGATGCCGCCCAAGGGTCCGGTCGACTTGAGCTGGCGCAGCGCTGCGGCGGCAAACTGCTGCGACCAGGCTGGCCTTGACTCTCCACTCATCTTCCCGGCCTCGGCCGTGAGTCCGCGAGGACTGCGAAGGCTTCGAGCACCTTCAGGCATGCCTCACGCTCAGCGTCGCCCAGCTTGTACAAAGAACTCAGGGTTCTGGCAACAGCGAGGATCTGCTCTGTCCCTTGCGGATCCTGCCCTTCCGTCATCACTTGTTCCAACCCGTCGAACCTAATCGAGTTGTCCGACTGGGCGAGGTTCTGCAGCCCCGCGAGGAGCGCATGGCGCAGATTGCGCTGAAACGTCGCGGCACGGATGGCTACCGCGGCCTGCCGAGCAAAAATGCCCAGCAACTCCATGTCTTGCATGCCAAACGACGGTGCATCGATCTTGTCGAGGACCTCGATCACGCCGAGCGGCCTGTCGTCGTAGAGCAGAGGCATAGCCAGAATGGATTTGGGCACGTAGCCAGTCTTGCGGGCCGTGTCCCGCGCAAAGCGAGGATCCTCCTGCACGCTGGATACGGCCATCGGCTGACCGGTAGCCACCACGTATCCGGCGATGCCCTGCCCCACTGAAACTGCAAGGCCGATCACTTCGGAAGCTCCCGCTCCCGTCGCCACACGAAACACCAGCTTCTCCTGCGACTCATCCAGTAGCGCAATGGAGGCTGCTGCTGCCCCAAAGAGGCGAGCCGCCGCCTCGACAATCGTCTGCAGAAGCTCGTTGCCGGCTTCCGGCAGAATGGCTACGCCAGAAGCTTCGACGGCCGTCAGCCAGTGCCCAAGCTGAGCCGCCAGTGACTCGTCCTCTGTCCCTTGTTTACGTTTGCTCATCAATGCACCTCACGACAGGATCCAGGAACGCGCCAACCCGGAGGGCTCTTGCGAACCCTCCGGGGGAGCTATCGCTATTCGATTGTGCCCGGCCAAAGCTACGGCTTGACCCTGGGCTTGGCCGCGGGCTTGGCCACATGGCCCTCAACCTCGGGCTTGGCCGCGGGCTTGGCCGCGGGCTTGGCCGCATGGCCTTCGACCTCGGGCTTGACCACCGGCTTCGCCGCGGGCTTGGCCGCATGGCCTTCGACCTCGGGCTTGGCAGCGGGCTTGGCCGCCGGTTTCATCACGTGGCCCTCAACCTCGGGCTTGGCAGCGGGCTTGGCCGCCGGCTTCATCACGTGGCCCTCAACCTCGGGCTTGACTGCTGGTCTGTTCACTTTCTTCAACATGACTTCCTCCTTGATGGATTCGATCTCGATTCTTGCCGGCCGGTACTGATGCCCGGCCACTTCCCCGAATGACGCCTCTACCATCCCATCCAGCAGGCCGCGCTCATCACTCCTCAGTGTCTGCCTCACGGCGCTTAGCCGCTTGATGAGCCGTCCCAGAGCACGGGACTGCTTCTCTTCCATCGTTCTGCCCTCCTGATGCCAACTCATTCCCTCTTTCTGGCACCAGTCTACAGCATTCCACCGCCTTTGTCTGTCACCGCGGCGACACTAGCGCGACTCCACCTCCTCAGCCTCCCGGCGCAGGGCTGCGCGGTTCAGCAGAACGATCTTGCCCCGACCGGTGAGAATCCACCCATCCCGGCGCCACCGGCCGAGCAGCTCGGCCACTGTCTGCCGGGCAAGCCCGACCCGTCTGCCGAGATCCTCTTGCGAGCAGGCAATGTACCCGAGGTCCTTAGCCCGCCGATCCATCTCTAGCAAGACGCGTGCCAGACGAGAGTCGGCATCCAGGAAGGCCAGTGCCCCTTCACGCTCGCTTGACTTGCCCAGGCGGCTCGCCGCCTCGCGGAGCAGGTTTTTCGCCATCGCGGGTTCCGACTCGAGCACGGCCGCAAAGTCATGGCGCGATATCGCCCAGAGTACGCTTGGCTCACTGGCGATAGCGCCAGTGGAGCGCGGCTGACCAGTGATCAAACCCAACTCTCCGAAACCGTCACCAGGCCGCATCTCGTTGATCACCAGCTCGCGCCCGCTCGCACTATCCAGTCCGAGCGAGATCGACCCGCTGGCAACCAGGTAGAACGCGTCTGCCGAATCACCCTGTGCAAAGAGCATCTGCCCCCGTTCTAGTCGTCTTATCCGAGCCGCGGCTGCCAGGAAGGCCAGGCCGCTCGGCGATACACCGCTGAATATGCGACACGTCGCGAGGATTTGCTGGATTGCAGAAACCTGGGTGGTGGCCATCTTACGCTGTTGCGCGAACCGAGACCAAGAGGATATCGTCCTCTGGTGATGCTGCGCCACAATGAGCGCGCACCGCACCAAACGCTTTCTCGCAGATGCTCTGGGCCGACTGATGACCCGCCTGGCTCAACGTCCAGAAAAGGCGCTCCGCCCCGAATTGCTCGCCGCTGCTATTACTGGCTTCTGTCGCTCCGTCGGTGTACAGCAATAGCTTCCCCCCCTCTGGGATGGCCAAATTCTGCATGTCCAACACCAGTTCTTCGAATAGCCCAAGCGGTTGACCCACCCCCTGAGCAACCACAACCTGCGATCCGTCCGCCCGGGCGACTACAGGACTGGGATGGCCTGCCCGTGCATAGGTGAACGCGCGGACCGGGCCATCCAGAATGCCATAGAGCAGCGTTACGAACATGCCCGAGTCGCTGATGCCCGACAGCTGGCGGTTGACACTGCGCAAGACCTTGTCTGGCGCCCCTCCGCGGCTCGCCTCGCCGCGCAGCAGGCTGAAAGCCAGTGCCATAAACAGCGCTGAACCAACTCCGTGTCCACTGACGTCGCCGATGGCGATACCCAGTCGGTCGCCCTTGAGCGGGAAAAAGGCGCAAAGGTCCCCGCCGACACTTGACACCGGCTCGATCAGCATACCGAATTCATAGCGAGGTAGCTTTGGAGCCGCCCGTGGTAAAAAGCTGCGCTGGATCGACCGCGCCACCCCAAGCTCCACCTCGAGGCGTTCCTTCTCGACCAATTGCGCCTGGGCCGCGCGCAGCTCGTCATAGGCACGCGTTAGCTCGCGGTTTTTCTGCAAGAGGTCGCGAATGGTCTGGTTTTCCGATTCGTCAAGACGCTGGCTCATCGTGCGCACGAGGTCGTAAGCGAGCGCCGGCTGCCTGCTGATAAGGCCGGCCATCTCGCTTCGGGGTAGTGACAAGGCTTCCAGCTCCGTTGCGGCGCGAACGCTGGCTGTATGCGCTCCTTCGCCATCAAACAGGCTCATCTCGCCGATGAAGGACCCTGGTCCCCGCACACCCAGCAGCCGCTCGCCGTCGGTCCCCAGGGCCTTGAGAATGTCGACTCGGCCATCCAGCAGTACGTAGAGACGTTCGCTGCTTTGACCCTCGAGCAAGAGCAGCGCGTTGGCGGGGAAGGTCTCGCGGCGGCCCAGTGCCGCGAGATGCTCCAGCTCGTGCTGAGGTAGGACGGCAAAGGCCGGAACCCAGTGGATCAGGTCACCTGCAGTAATGGCTTTCACGACACTCTACCCTTCAGCGCAAACACGTGCACAGGCCTCGTCTTGCCCTTCACCTCAACCTCGCCCAGGTCTTCCAGAGCAAAGGCATCACCCAGCCCATCCCGCGTGGCATCATCCAGGAGAATCGGCCGACCGGCCACCTTGGTGTACGCCTCGAGCCTGGCCGCCTGATTGACCGTGTCTCCTACACAGGTATAGGTGGCCCGTTGCTGAGTGCCAGTATAGCCCGCAATTACGTCGCCCGAGGAAATGCCGATACCGATCCTGATGGGCTGAAGTTTGCGTGCCACGCGGTCCTGATCGTACTGCTCAATCAGCTCGATCATCGACAAGGCCGCTCTCGCAGCGCAAGCCATCCTGTCCTCACAGGGCCTCGGTGCACCGAAAATGGCCATCAAGCCGTCGCCTACGATCTGGTTAACTACGCCGCTCTCACCGGTTATGGCATCCATCATTAACGTGTAATAGTCGTTCAGCAACTCGATTGTGTCAGCGGGCGGCTGAGACTCTGATATGGTGGTGAAGCCGCGGATGTCTGAGAACATCACTGTAGCAGGCACGTACTTTCCACCCAAGGCAAAACCAGAGGCTTCGAGGTCTTCGGCAACCTCCTTGGTAGCGAACTTGCGAATCAGTTCGCGCTGCTGGTCGCGCAGGCGCTTCTTTTCAAGGCTGGATCCGATGCGGGCTTTCAGGAGTACGGGGTTGATCGGCTTGGGCAAATAGTCTTCAGCACCCATCTCGATGCACCTGACCACGCTGTCGAGCTCGCCAACCGCGGAGACCATGATCACAGGGACGTTCTTGAGCTCGGTGTCCGCCATGAGCTCTCCCAGCACCTGGTAGCCATCCATCTCCGGCATGAGTACGTCCAGAAGGACGAGGTCATAGGGGGCAGCTCTAAGCATCTCGAGCGCTTGTCGTCCATTCTCCGCGAAAGAGACATGGTGGCCCTGCTGTTCAAGACCTCGCGCCAATAACAGACGATTCATCTTGTTGTCGTCAACCACCAAGATCTGACTGGTCTTCATCTATTCACCTGCTGATCTGGTACTCATCGACTAGGTTTGGCGGCGTGCTGCCAGAGCGACCTTGACGCGTCCGAACTCGACGCTAGCCGCCGCCACCTTGGCTGCAGCGCCGTCCAGCGTGTTGGCCTTGCCCATCATCTCCAGCTCCTTGGCGAGTGCTGACAGGGCGAGCGCCCCAAGCGAAGCGCTGTTTGATTTCAGCGAGTGAGCTGCCCTGCGGAACGTCTCTGCATCGCCGCTGCTCAAGGCACTCCGCATCTGGTCAAACAGAGCAGGCGCGTCGCCCAGGTATGTGTCGATGAGCTCATTGACAAAGGCCGGATCTCCCCCGGTCGAACTCACCAACTCCTCGAACGTCTTGGCATCGATGGCCCCAGTGTCGGACACGGCTTCTCCTTCTGTGGCTTGAGTGGGTGCCGACCGCGACAGCGCAGCTACTAGCTCGTTGACGCGTATCGGCTTGCTGAGGTAATCATCCATTCCCGCCGCAAGACACATCTCTCGGTCGCCCTGCATCGCATTGGCAGTCATGGCAACAATCCGCGGCCTCTTGCCGGCAGGCCAGCGCCGGCAGATCTGCCGTGAGGCTTCCAAACCATCCATCTCTGGCATCTGGACGTCCATCAGGATCACGTCGTAGGTCTGTCTCTCCACTGCCTGAATGGCCTCCAGACCATTTCCAGCAACGTCGGCCCGGTACCCCATCTGCGCCAGAATCCGCAGGGCCAGTTTCTGGTTGACAGCATTATCCTCGGCCAGCAGAATCCGCAGCGGCACACGTTCCGCCAGCCCGGCATCAACCACAGGTGCGGTGGCTTGCCGCGGAACTGGCGCCGTCGTCCCGGGGAATAGCGAGGCCAGAGCATCGAAGAGCGTGGACTGCTTCAGCGGCTTGTTGAGGGTGGCAGCCACCTTCAGTTCTTCGGCGCGAGGCTCTTTGCGCCCCAGCGACGAGCAAAAGAGCAGCACCAACTCGTCTGGCCCGCGCATCCGCCTGATCTCCTCTGCCAGCTCCACCCCGTCCATTTCCGGCATGCTGATGTCCAGTATGGCCACGTCGAACGGATCGTTGCGGCGAATCCACTCCAGCGCCTCCTTGGGTGAGCCTGTGTCACGGGCCATCATTCCCCAGGCACGAGTCTGGCGCACAATAATCATCCGGTTGGTCTCGTTGTCGTCCACGACCAACAAGCGCCGGCCGTCCAGCTGCGGTTGGGCACCCTCGTGATGGGCCCGCGATACGAACTCTGGCGCTGCAGCAGCATGAATGGAAAAGAAGAAGGTCGAGCCTTTGCCCTGCTCGCTGTCCACGCCTATGGACCCGCCCATCAGCTCCACCAGGCGCCTGCTGATGGCCAGCCCCAGGCCGGTGCCACCATACCGGCGTGCCGTCGACGGGTCTACTTGACTGAAGGACTGGAAGAGCCGATCACGTCGATCAGCAGGGATGCCAATGCCCGTGTCGCGCACAGCAAAGCGCAACTCCGGGGCTGCTCCGCTCACCGTGACCACCACCTCGCCGCGCGTGGTGAACTTGACCGCATTGGTCAACAGGTTAATAAGCACTTGTCTGAGCCGCGTCAGGTCGCCCACGATGGCGCTCGGAAGCCCGTCCTCGAAAACACAGGCCAGGTCCAAGCCCTTCTCGGCTGCTCGCGGGGCAACCAGGTCGAGGGCGCTCTCCACGCAGGCGCGCAGGTCAAAGGGCCGGCTCTCGAGCTCCATCTTTCCTGCCTCGATCTTGGAAAAGTCGAGGATATCATTGATGATCGTGAGCAGGGCGTCAGCACTGTTGCGGATCGTATCGGCAAAGTCGTGCTGCTCCGCATTCAGTGGCGTATCCATCAGCAGGCCGCTCATGCCAATGATAGCATTCATTGGCGTGCGGATCTCGTGGCTCATCGTGGCCAAGAAGGCGCTCTTGGCGGCATTGGCTGAATCAGCGGCAGCCTTTGCTACCTGCAGCTCCTGCTCTGCCTTCTTGCGGTCGGTGATGTCGCGAATCGATTCAATTGCCCCTACCACATCGCCCTTGGCGTCGCGCAACACCGAAGCGGTGGCCAGCATGTGCCGACCTCCGCCGAGCACCGGTGTAAAAGCCTCACCGAACAGGGTGGCCCCATCGCGCTGAATTGAGGAGTATGACTGTTGCCATTCTTCGGCTGGTTTGCTAAGGAGGTCGATAAGGATCGGACGTCGCTCGCCATAGAAAGGGACCGAGTAGGCATAGTCACCCTGGCCCAGCATCTCAGAGGCATCAACGCCGGTCATGCGCTCCATCGCTCTGTTCCAGGCGATGACGCGACCCTCGCGGTCGATGACGAACGTAGCGTCCGGGAGGAATTGGATGATGTCGGCCATTTGCCGCCGCGACGCATCGGCCGCAACCCGGGCTGCCTCCGCCTGCTCAAAGAGCCGGGCATTGCCGATGGCGATAGCCGCTTGCCTGGCAAGGCCAACAGCAAAGTCAAGGTCGTTCTTAGTGAAGGGCCCCTGAACTGGCTTCTCGCGCCAGATGGTCAACACACCGATAGTGATGTCGCCAGAGGACAAGGGCGCAAAGAGAATGGCTTCGTTTTCCTCTTCGCTATCGGTACCTGCGATGTGCACCATGCGCGGGTCCTTCAACGGCTCGTTCAGCATCTCCGGAACGCCGGAGTGGCAAACTGATGAGGTGATGCCTTTCCCAGGGTAGACAATATCGTCCTTCAAGACATCCGCATACTTGCCCAGCGCAATCACGGTGCGCAGCGTTCCGTCGTCCTGAAGCAAACGTAGCGCGACATCACGGGCATTAAGCACTTGCATGGCACGGGTAGCGATTCGCTCCAGAACCTTGGCCAGATCGAGTGTCTGAGACACCTCGCGGCCGATCTCTGTCAGAGCAGCCATCTCATCCCCGCGCTGCTCCGCCTCGGCAAAGAGGCGAGCATTCTCCAGAGCCACGCTCAAGTTCAGTGAGAGCGTGGTGAGCAGCCTGAGGTCGCCCTCGCTGAAGGCGTTCTCGCGATCGATGTTCTGTAAAGTGATGATCCCCCTGACCTCGCCCCCCATCAGCAAGGGCACCCCCAGGTACGAGCGAGGAGCTTCACCAGCGACGACCGTGCTGCCGTACTGCTCTGCCACCCGGTCCAGATCCTGATTGATCATCAAGGGCTGGCGCGTCCGCAGAATATGGGCGGCAAAGCCGCTGGGTTGGCGCGGAGCGGGGAAGGCCCGAACACCCTTCTCCCGGAGATAGCGATAGGTCAGCAGATCCAGCGACTTGTCGTAGGTGATGACGCCGACAGACTGCGCGTCGAACACCTCACCTAGCTTGTCGCCCATGGTCTCATAGATGCGGTCGAGGTCGAGCTGCCCTACCAGCATCTGCCCGACGTCGCTGATTTCCTTCAATTCCGAGGCGCGCATTTCGGTCTCGGCGAGCAGGCGTTTGGTTTCATCGAACAAGCGCGCGTTCTCCATCGCCACGCCCATCGAAGAGGCAACCGTTGTGAGCAGACGCACGTCCGCCTCGCCGAAGGCATTCTCTCTGTCCAGGTTCTGCAGAGAGATGGCGCCTCGCACCTCTCCGGCCGCCAGCAGAGGAACATTCAAGGCAGACTGGGCCGGTTGCGTGCCAGGAACGGTCTGTCGACCACCAAAGGCCGCCATACGCTCGGTCAGGTTATCGTTCAGGAGGACAGGCTGACCGGTGTGGATCAAGCGGTCGGCCACACCACCAGGTCGCAACTCGTAAGGCTCGTCAAATACTCGCTGCCCCCGCTCGATGCCATAGTGCGGGTAGACCATTCCCGTATCTCGGTCGTAAGTGCTGAGGGTCACCACCTGCGCGTCAAATAGATCGCGGACCTTGTCGCCAACTAGCTCGTAGATGGAGTGCATATCGAGCTTGGAGGCCAGCCCCTCCTGCACTTGGTTAATGATTTGGAGTTCTGCGGCTCGCTGGTCTGTTTCCTTCAGCAGACGCTTTGTCTCCTCAAACAGGCGCACGTTTTCGAGTGCCACACTCATCGACGAGGCAAGCGTGGCCAGCAGGTTCACATCGTCCTCTGAGAAGGCGTTCTCGCGCTCCACGTTTTGCAGGTCGATCACACCCAGCAGTTCGTCTCCGGCCAGCAACGGCACCCAGAGAGCGGACCTGGGAACCTCTGTGCCTGGCGATACAGTCATGCCTTGAATCTGGCTGAGACGCTCTGGCAGGTTCTCGTTGATGAGCAGGGGCTTGCGCGTCTTTCTCAGGATATCACCCAGACCTCCCGTCGCCAGTGGATAAGGCGGATCGTGCACACGCTTACCCTTTTCGACAGCATACTGCGGACGGCAGACTCCTGCCTGCCAGTCGTAAGTCGTGATGCCCACGCTTTGTGCGTCAAAGATCTCGCGAACTTTGTCTCCGATCAGCTCATAGATGGCCTCCATATCGAGCTTGGAGGCCAAACCCTGCTGGACACTATTGATGATCTGCAGCTCGGCCGCCCGCTGGTCTGTCTCTTTCAGCAGACGCTTCGTCTCCTCAAACAGGCGCACGTTCTCGAGGGCCGCGCTCATCGATGAGGCCAGCGTGGTCAGGAGCCGCACCTCCGACTCACTGAATGCATAGTCACGGTCGATGTTCTGCAGGGAGATGACCCCGCGGACCTCGCCGCCGACCAACATGGGCACATACAAGAGCGACTTGGGTGTCTCGGTGCCAGGCACTAGTTGCATCCCGCCAATCGGGGCCATTGTCTCTTCCGTCACGCGGTTTACCAGCAGCGGCTGCCTATTGCGGCGCAAGTACTCCGCTACCCCTTTCTCAAGAATGGGTGCTGGCCCCGCGTGAAAGCGCTTGCCCTTTTCGATACCGTAATGATCGATAACGATTCTCCTCTGCCAGTCATAACCGGAGATGGCAAGCGCCTGGGCGTCAAAGATATCGCGAACCTTGTCACCGACGAGATCATAGATGGCCTGCATTTCCAGCTTGGACGCCAGCCCCTCTTGCACACTGTTGATGATTGCCAGCTCCGCCGCGCGCTGCTCGGTCTCCTTCAGCAGGCGTGTTGTCTCGTCGAACAGACGAGCTCGTTCGAGGGCTGTGCTCATCGAAGCAGCGAGAGTGGTCAGCAGGCGCGCGTCGCTGTCTGTGTAGCGATTCTTCAGCCAGTCCCCCATGGCGACGACCCCGAGAACATGGCTGCCAGACAGGATGGGAACGCCCAGCCACGACTCACGCATCTCGGTTGTGCCATCATTGACCGCGACTGTGCCGCGGTTCTTTCCTTCTTCCTTTGAACTCAATACCAGCGGTCGGCGCGTCGTGACAACGATGGAAATGAGGCCGGTTCCCAGAGGCGCTGCAGCAACGTTTGGTCGGACCCCATCGTCCTCCACCCAGTAGGGGAAGCTGAGCTGATTCAGTGCTTGGTCATACAGGGCGATGAGGACGTTCTGCCCGCCCAGGGTCTCTCGGATCTTGTCTCCAACGATGTCAACGATGGCCTGCCGGTTCAGCTCGCCGGCCAGGTCGTGCTGGACGCTGCTGAGGATTGCGAGTTCTGCATTGCGGCGCTCCAGCGCGGTGTTGGACGTGGATAGCTCGGCGGTGCGCTCCGCCACACGATGTTCCAAATCATGATACAAACGCGCGTTGTCAATGGCCGTCGCCGCCTGGTTGGCAAACAGCGAGAGCAGCTCCAGGTCCGCCTGGTGGAAGGAACCGAATACCGCCCGCGTGTCCGCGTAGTGCAGGCCAATCATCTGACCCCTGGCGATCAGCGGGGCGGCCATCCGGGACCGCCAACGCCCCGGGGCCTCTCCATTCGCGTACGTCGCCCGTTGCTCCTGCTCCAGAATCCCCGTCCGCGAGCCGGCCGCTCGCTCCAAAAAGCCGGCGACCACGCTGCGCAACTGTTTGCTCTCTTCGGCAGCCACCCCACGAGTGGTCCAGCTCTGTGGCTGCCCGTGCTCATCGAGGAGCACCAGCACCGACCGCTCGGCCCCGTTGAGCTCCACCGCCTCGTCCATCACGAACTCGAGCAGTGCTTCCGGCTCCCTCTGCTCATTCATACGTACACTGATTTCCATCATACGCTTGAACTGGTCCTGGAGGCTGCCTTCGAGGGGTTCCAGCTCGGCCACTGCAATTCCCCGCTCGGCGGCGACGTTAGTCCACTCCAGGGTGATCTCGCGATTGACCTCGACTTTGTTCAGGCAGTTGCGCCTGAGCCCTTCGTCACTGAGGTTGGTCAAGGTTGACAGCAGCATTTCGCGGGCACTATCCAATGCCTGCCAGGCCTGCTCGCGAGCCCGTTTACCTCCCCTCGGGCTGGCCTGAAGGACCTGATACCTCCGCCACCAGACGAGCTGCAACGGGTACTCGGGAGTGACGATTCCGGCGGCGTCTAGACGCTGTGCTGCCTGAGCCGTGTGTTCGTTGGCGGACTGCCAGTCGCCAGCTGCCAGTTCGGCCGCACCAAGCATGGCCAATGCTGTGATTTGGTCCCCCGGCGACTGGCCCAATTCCACCAACTCCACCGCGGTCTTGAATTGCTCACGCGCGGCTCCGAGCTTGCCCTCAGCCATGTCCACGAGACCCAACCCAAGGCGGTTATACCCCTCGCTTAGCCGGTTCCCGATAGAGTGAGATACCGCCGTGCCTTCCTCTAGGATTCTGCGCGCCTCTTCGTAGCGGCGCGCGTCAATCATGGGCCTGGCCTGAGTCTCAAGGAGGGTGGACAGGACCGCCGGAGAGTTAAGGGGACGGACCTTTTCGAGCACCCGATCAATGTACAACTGCGCCTTGCGATAGAGCCCAAGGCGCCAGTACAGGAGCGAGAGGTTGTTCAGTACGGTGAGTTCGCGGTTCTTGTCGCCCATGTTGCGGGCCGATTCGAGTGCCTGCTCAAGGTAGTCGCGTGCCTGCGCGTGGTCGGTGCTGATGATGCCCAGCATGTTAAGAGCGACCGCCTGGCCGGACACATCGTTGGTCTCGCGTGCGATTGCCAGCGCTTCCAGCAGATGCAGACGCGCCTGATCAGCATTCCCGGCTGACTGGTCCGCTGCGGAGAGCAGGGTGAGGCACTCTCCCCTACCCTTCCGGTCGCCGGCCTCCTCGCACAGCTTTAGCCCGGCAGTGCAATACTCACCGAGGTGAGCATAGTCTTCCGCAAAGCTGGCCGCACTGGCACGGGCGACCGCCAGCCGGGCTCGAAGATGGGCATCACCAGTTTTGCCCACCAGGGCCTCAGCTTGCTCCAGCGCGCTGGAGGCTTCCTCACACGAACCACGCCAGGCGAGGCGGTCTGACAGAGCGATCAGGGCTCGGGCCCGCCTGGCGTCATCGCTCTCCTGGGTCGCCAGAGCTTGGGCTTGCCGAACGTCACCGAAAAACGCATCCTGCTCCCCGTTGCGCAAATGGATCTCGGCACGGCCCATAAGTAGTTCGAACTGGGCCACAGCCGACGCACCACGCGGTCGAGAGGGGAGCAGCTTGAGCGCGCGACTGTACAGGTCCAGCGCCGTATCGTTGTCGAAGCGTTGCGCAGCCCTGTCAGCCTGCGCTCTGAGCTCTAGCGCCTCTGCCAGGGCTCGATTGCTCTGGCGCTTGGGTGTACCTGGTGCCAAAGTACGTTTCGGAGTACGAGGTCCCGAGGCACGCTTTGAGGCACCTTTTCCCGAAGCACCCTTCGGCGCCCTGACCGCTGCCGCGTCCTTGCGCTTGTTCATTGCCATCACTTCTCCGCTACGCCCTGGTCTCTCAGTTCGCGCAACGCCTGTTGATCGAATCCGGCCAACCTTGGCCAGTCCGAAGTGTGCGTGCGGCTGAGCCGCTCGGTGGCGGTGGTCAGAAACAGGCGGCGCAGTGAGGGGATCTCGATCCACCCACGCAACAGCCTCGCCGGAACGATCAGTACCTTGCTCCCCTCTATCGCGACCACGTTTGCCGTCCGAGGCTCACCGCTCAGCGCCGCGATTTCGCCGAAAAAGTCGCCCGGTCGGTGCGTGGAAAGCGAGCGGTAGCCGCCTTCCGCCGTCTCGCTGGGCACGCCTGCCGCTGCGCGCCCTTCAAGCACAAAATAGACCTCGTCACTTCTGTCGCCCAGCTTGACAATCGATGTTCCCTCAGGAACATCGAGGATCGAAGAGTCGGCCACCAGCGCCTGCCTCTGCTCAGGAGTAAGGATTCCCAGCGTGGGTAGTTTTCCTACCAGAAGGTCGACATCAGCCAGTGTGGCCGGGCGTGCGGCCCGCGGTGCAGCCGCTGCGGGGGCGCGGCGCAGCAATTCGAGTGCCCTCTTCCATTCGGCAGCCGGCTGACCGAGGCCGGGAACGACCAGGGCCCACGCACCCGCGCCCAGGGTCATCAGCGCACTAACGAGATAGAGCAATCGGATGGGGAGCACATCGGCCAGCCCCGCGGCGGCCATACCCACCAGGAACAAAACATCACGACAAACGAAAAAGGCACTGTTCACCCTGCCCCTCAGCTCGCGAGGAGTGTTCCGTTGCACCGCGAGCGAGCGCGCAATGGACACGGGGGCGTTCAGAAAGCCTGACAGCGCGATGACCCCGATGGCCAGCGCCACCGAGCGCATGGACGCATAGACTATGCTGACGAGTCCCATGCCGATGAGCCCGAGGGCGATCCACTGACCCTCGCGCAGTCGATCTGAAACGCTGCCCATCCAAAGACTGCCCAGCACAAACCCAACCGAGGTGACCGCTTCCTGGATGCCGTACTCAAATTCCGATGCTTTGAGCGCGGTCAGGGCGAACGGCAGCAAGAGTGTGTTTGATAACCCAAAGGCCACAAATATGATAGAAAACACCAGGAACAGCGACCGCAGGATGGGCGTGGTCAGGAGCGCTACCGCACCCTCCTTCAGGTTGCGACCGATGGCTGCCAGGCCTGAATCCGCCACCGCAGTCAACGCGGGAATGCGGGCTAGCCAGATCATCAGGGCAGAAAAGGCATAGGCCACCGCGTTGAGATAGAACGCCCACTCGATGGACATCGCCGAGGCAATGAGGCCAGACGCGGCGAACCCGATGGCCGTCGCACCGAACGAGCTGATGGCCATCAGCGAGTTGGCCGCTGCCAGCTCCTCATCCGTGGCGATCTCCGGCAGCACCGCCTCGTGGGCAGGGTCGAAGAACTGGGTCACTGCCGCGCTGAGGGCGACGATGATGTACAGCCAGGCCATGCTGAATGGGATGAGGAAAGGAATGAGGACGACCAGGACCGCGCGAATCAGGTCTGCCGCGACCATGATGGCCTTACGGTCATAGCGGTCCACGACCACTCCTGCGAGCAAGCCAACCAGGATGGTCGGCGCGGCGGAGGCCATGAGCATCAACCCCACCGACGCCGCGGACCCAGTCAGGCGATATACCAGGATCGACGCCGCCAGCGAGGTGAGCGACGCCCCGATGGTCTCGACAACCTGGCCTACCCAGAGCAGACCAAAGCTGCGATTGCGAAATACTGCAAAAGGTGAGGTCTGGCTCCGAGCGACTGTGTGCGTCATGCTCCACTTCCCTCCATCGCTTCCACTTGATCGATCAGTGAGGCGAGATAGTCGAACCCGCCCTGCCAGAAACTGGCCGTCGAGATGTCAAAGCCCGCCTCATCCAGGATCGCCATCGGCGACGCCGACCCGCCATAGCTCAGGATCTTCAGGTAACGCGGCTTGAATGCCTCTCCTTCGATCCTGTAGCGCTGGTACAGAGCCAACACCAGCAACAGCCCGAACGAGTAGGCGTAGCAGTAGAAGGGCATATGGTAAATATGCTGGATGATCAACCATTCCCAGCGGAACTCGTCAGCGACGTCCACCGAGTCGCCAAACTGCTCGCGCAGGTTCATCAGGTACAGTTCGGCGAGCTCATCTGAGGTACGGCCCTGTGATACCAAACGATGGGCGTCCCGCTCAAAGATGACAAAAAAGGCCTGACGCATTACAGTGGCGTACCAGTCGTCGATCATCGTGACCAGCATGTCCCGGCGAAGCGCGGGGTTCGTTTCTTCAGCTTGCAGTTTGTCCGACAGCAGCATCTCGGCGAACACGGAGGCCGTCTCGGCCAGCGGAGCCGTTACGTCAAAGCTGAGTACTGAATGGCCTGAGGCCAGCACGGCGTGGATAGCATGACCCAGTTCATGGGCAAGGGTGGACACGTCACGGGCGCGGCCGGAAAAGTTGGTGAGGACCCACGGCGTCAGTTCCGGCACACAGGCATAGCAGAACGCCCCTCCCCGTTTGCCCTGCCGTGGCCACGCGTCCAGGTGCCCGCTATCCAGTACCCTGCGCGCTGCATTCTCCAACACCGATGAGAACCCACTGAAGCATTCCAGAACGAGGTCCCGGGCCTCGTCGAGAGAGTAGCGATCAATTGACTGCGTCAAGGGGGCGTAGATGTCGTAGCGGCGGAGACGCTCGACGCCCAGCCATTTTGCCTTGAGCGCAAAGTAACGCTGATACAGCGGGGCATTCTTCCGGCAGACGGCGAGGAGAGTGTCAACCACTTGATCCGGCAAGTCGTTCATCGTGTTCGTTGCTGAAATCGGTTCGGGGAACCCGCGCAGATCGATCATCTCCGAGCGCCAGTCGCCTACCCGGTTCGCGTAGATCTGCGCCAGCTCAGTGCGGTGCTCCATGTAGACTCGGTACATTTCCTGATAGGTCGCCGCCCTGATCTCAGGCCGCGAGTCTCGAACGTGGGCCGTCAGCTCATCCTGAGTAAGGGTCTTGGTTTCGCCGTCTATGGTCAGTCGATAGGAGAAGGCATTGGTGATGATGTCATAGAGGCTGAGCAAGGCCTCCACCCCGTTCACGTCCTTCAGCGTGATGATCTTCTCTTCCGCTTCGGAAAGAGTGTACGGCTTGAAACGCCGGAAGGTCTCCAGAAAGTAACGCCGATCACCGGCATTGTCAATGAGTCGCCGGGCCGCCTCATCGGGGAGCTGTTTGAACCAGTGCTCGATGAAGTTGAGCCGATTTTCCACTGTGGCGAGTAACTGCGCCACTCTGTTCTGCTGGCTGAGTGCCGCCTGGTCGCTGGTATTCTCGGCGAAGCGAAGAAAGGCATATCCGCCCAGCCGGCGCTGCAGACTGGCAGCGGCTTCGAGCGCGTCCAGCAGGTCGCACCAGTCGGACCCAGGAATGTCTGGAGACAGGCGCGGACGAAAAGACTCTACCGCCACTACTGCCTCCTCCAGGTCGGTCAGCGCCTGGACAGGCAACTCGCCACTGGCAGAATCAAAGAGCTCCGAAAGGTCCCAGTGTTCACCGAGGGTAGGCACCGCAACCTCCGCGGGAGGCAGAATATATTGGCATTGAGTATAACCCAGGCACGTGCAGGGTCAAGTAGCAGAGCCGAGAGTGTTGAAAAACGACCTGGCGTTTTGTGTGCAGGCGGTGAATCCGGTACACTGGGTATGGTGCCACGGCGC
>MWCV01000021.1 GCA_002070215.1 Chloroflexi bacterium ADurb.Bin180
GGGCGGTTCGTCACTACTGCGCCCTGCGCTGCCAGGGCGAACCGCCCCAATGCCTTGCTCCAGAGCGGGATTCGGACAGGCACGGCAGTAGCCAGGCCTGTACTACGAACCTGCCGAGGTTTGTAGTTGCGCTCTAGCGCTCCCCACCCGATCAGGCCAGAGAGCGGCCTGATCAGCTACCACGAGGCTTGGCGTTTGCGGCTCACCTACCTGTCCCGCACGCTCGGTCAAAGCCACCGCGCCCGAATAGCACAAAGCCGAGACCCCGCGAGGGGTCCCGGCATTGGTTGATGGGCTCAACTCGCCGCGGCGGGGCTGGTGCTCTGACTGTCAGGACCTGCCTTGCCGTCCTGCTCTGGCTCACACCAGCGGCGTCCACGGTGCTGACGGAACTCTTGCCAGCGCTGGCGCCTTTCCTCGGGACTGAGATGCTGACCGTGCATTGAGCGGAACTGCCGGAAGTGGCGCCTCTGCGACCAGCGGGCGACCATGCCCATGGCGTTGAGGGCCAGCACCGCTACCAGTGCGACCAGCAGCCAGGTGGCTCCCGGAGCCGCCGGAGCAGTCACTGCCCCGTCGACCACCGCCAGCCGCGCTGCCTGCCAGCCCTGGGACCAGCCGAGCTGAAAGACCAGATAGGCCCCCACCACCAGCAGCAGGCTCATCACCAGCCGCATCATCATGCCCACCATACGAAACCTTCGGTGAAACATCCTTTGCCTCCACTTGAGATAGTGAGTTCATTCGAACCTGTCCCAGTATCGGTCAAAAGTGTGAAGCCATTGTGAAGGTCTCGCGCCAATGTGGTGAAAGCGGTCAAGACTTCCGAAGTCTCCTAGACTTCGGAAGTCTGGGGCTCGCTGGCGGCTCAGGGGTTAACCTTGCGCGGGTAGAGTACGAAATCGAAAAAGTAGGGGTCCGCCCCGACCGATTCGCGGTAGGCGGTGGCGAACTCGGGCGGCGTGGTGAGCTCCCAGGTGCTGTCCTGGTTGATGTCGAACAGGTTGAGCATGGACAGGCCGTCGTGGCGGGCGGCCGCGGGCAAGCTGCGCATCCAGGCCATCTTGTCGCCGGGTCCGTCGTTGGTGCAGCCGAACTCGGACAGGCCAAAGAGCGAGGTGGGCGAGATGCGCCGGTAGTCGCCATAGACGCCCGCCAGCATCTCCATCGGCTCGCGCCAGCCGCCTCCCAGCCACGCTGCCCCCTGCACGACCCGGCCTGGCCCCCGTCGCCGCGAAACGCGCGACTCCCTCCTGCTGACAATCTACCACGGTCCTGGCAGACCGGGGCAAGAGGGTTCGGTGTCTGTGGGCCCCGGGAGACCAGCCCCCGGTGGTGACGGCGGAACATCCGCCCCCCCGTGAGCGTCACAGAACCGGATGTGTTCGCGACGATTTCACGGAGGTGTAACTATGTTCGATCGAAAAAGACGGTGGCTCATCGCGGCCATCGCCATCAGCGTGGCCCTGGCTGGCTGCGCGCCGAGCGTACCAGCAGTGGTCAAGGCCGCCGAGCTGAGCTCGCACAAGCCACGCGTTGACCCGACCAGCGCCGACGAGAGCGCTATCCCCAGCCTGGTCGAGGGCAACACGCGCTTGGCGCTCGACCTGTACCGCACGCTGTTCAACGCCGGGGAGAATCAGTTCGCTTCGCCTTACTCCATCTCGCTGGCCCTGGCCATGACCTATGCCGGCGCGCGCAACGAGACTGCCGCCGAGATGGCCCGCACCCTGCACTGGATGAGCGTGGACGACCTGCCCGCGGCTTTCAACGCGCTCGACCTGCTCCTGCGGAGCCGCGGTCAGGACCTGACAAAGGACGAGCGCTTTCGCCTGAACATTGCCAACGCCATCTGGGGACAGCAGGGCTTTGGCTTCCAGGACGAGTTCCTGGACACGCTGGCCCAGTACTACAACTCGGGTTTGCGTCTGCTCGATTTCTCCCACTCTCCTGATGCAGCGCGCAAGGTGATCAACCAGTGGGTGGAGGAGCAGACCGAGGACAAGATCAAGGACCTGTTGCCCGAAGGCTCCATCGATTCGCTGGTGCGTATGGTTCTGACCAACGCCATCTACTTCAACGCGGCCTGGCAGTATCCGTTCGACCAGCAGGCCACCCACGACGGCGTCTTTCACCGGCTTGACGGCAGCACCGTGACTGTGCCGCTGATGCATCAGAGCGAGCTGTTGGGCTATGCCGCCGGCCCCGGCTATCAGGCGGTCGAGTTGCCCTATGTGGGCGGCGATCTGTCCATGCTCATCCTCCTGCCCGACGAGGGCACCTTTGCCGATTGGGCGAAAAAGCTGGATGCCGACACGCTGGCGGGCATTGTGGGTAGCCTCGAGCACCAGCAGGTTCAGTTGAGCCTGCCGCGCTTTAGCTTTGACTCAGAGGTCCAGCTAAAGGCCGCCCTGCAAAAGCTGGGCATGAGCCAGCCGTTCACCGCCGAGGCCGACTTTTCAGGGATGACCGGGCGGCGGGACCTCTTCATCGACGACGTGTACCACAAGGCCTTTGTGGCCGTCGACGAGTCGGGCACCGAGGCCGCGGCGGCAACGGCCGTCGTCATACGCCTCAGCGGAATGCCCCTTGAGCCGGTGGCAGTGACGGTGGACCGTCCGTTCCTGTTCCTTATCCGCGACACAGGCACCGGCGCGGTGCTCTTCCTGGGCCACGTGGTGAATCCGGCCCAGAGTTAGTCTGTTCGTACCCGGACTTGGTCTTCCCGGACTTAGTCCGGGAGGTCCGCGGCCGGCATTGCCGGTTACTGCCCTGCTCTCAACCCCCTCGTTGCCCACACGGCCACTCGAGACTATAATGACCTTTGCTTTGTCTCGTCTCGTGAGGGAGTTGCGGTGCCCGTTGATGCGCAAGCGTTAGCCAATCTGCCGTTCTTCTCCCGCCTGGACGCAGCCGGCCTGGCGGAGGTCGCGCCGCACGTGCGTGAGGTCGCGCTGGAGCCGGGCCAGGTAGCGGTCTGGGAGGGTGAGCCCTGCAGCGCGGTCTATTTCGTGGTCCGCGGCCTGGTGCGCACCAGGCGTATGTCG
The DNA here is from genome assembly GCA_002070215.1 of Chloroflexi bacterium ADurb.Bin180. Lineage (NCBI taxonomy): Bacteria > Bacillati > Chloroflexota > Chloroflexi bacterium ADurb.Bin180. The sequence goes on from MWCV01000021.1 coordinate 3,048, forward strand.
CTCAACGGTCGCGAGCACGTGCTCTCCTACCTCGGGGCCGGTACCTGCTTCAACCTCGTACCCGCCCTGGATGGCAAGCCCAACCCGCTCACCGTCGATGCCGTGACTGCCACCACGCTCTACTCCGTGGCCTGCGCCGACTGCCGCTCCATTCTGGCCCGCAACAGCGAGATGGCCCACGCCCTGCTGGAGCATCTGGCCGGCGAGGTGCGCACGCTCAGCGATATGGTCGAGTCGCTGGCCCTGCACACGGTCCGCGCTCGCCTGGCCCGCTTTCTGCTGGACATCGTGTCCGGCAAGGCGCCGCCCCGCGCCTGGACCCAGGAAGAAGTAGCTGCCCACATCGGCACGGTGCGCGAGATGGTCGGCCGCACCCTGCGCGATTTCACCCAGGAAGGCCTGATCCGCCGCGAACGCGGCCGCATTGTTGTCCTCGACCCCGACCGACTCACCCGGGAGTCCGGTAGCTAGCCCCCGCTGTCCCTTTGCGTACAGCCCCCCGCGATGTGACTTTTGTCACTGACACCGCCCCCTCCCGCTGGTACACTGAATGCTGGCAGCCGGGAGGGATGTATGGCCAGGAATCTTCCACAGGTCAAGATAGAGCTGTGCAGCAGTTGCGGCATGTGCATTGAGGTCTGCCCCTGTCATTCGGTAGACCTCCATCAGGGAGCCCCTGTGTTCTCCTGCCCCGACGATTGCACCGCCCACTGCACCGACGACGCGGGCTGCGGCTGCCTGTGTGAGGACGCCTGCCCCGAGGGTGCCATCAGTTGCTCCTTCGAGGTGGTGCTGCAACCGCCTGACCAGCCAGACCCCAGCAAGCCCGGCGCCTGCCGCCGCAAGGAGTAGACACGTGGGACGCATCTACGAGGACATCACCAAAACCGTCGGCAATACGCCGCTGGTGCGGCTGAACCGCATCACGACCAACATCGACGCTGTCGTGCTGGCCAAGCTGGAGTACTTTAACCCGCTCTCCAGCATCAAGGACCGCATTGGCGTGCATATGGTCGAGTCAGCCGAGAGGTCGGGCCGGCTCAAGCCCGGGTCGGTCATCGTCGAGCCCACCAGCGGCAACACCGGCATCGCGCTGGCTTTTGTCTGCGCCGCCAGAGGCTACAAGCTGATCCTGACCATGCCCGAGTCGATGAGCCTGGAGCGGCGCACCCTGCTCAAGGCGCTCGGCGCGGAGGTCGTGGTGACCCCCGCCGTCCAGGGCATGACCGGTGCCGTGGCTAAAGCCAACGAGTTGGCTGCGGAGAACCCGCAGTACCTCATCCTGCAGCAGTTCGAGAACCCGGCCAACCCGGAGATCCACCGCCTGACCACCGCCGAAGAGATCTGGCGCGATACCGATGGCCGCGTGGATATCGTGGTGGCGGGAGTAGGCACTGGCGGCACCATCACCGGCGTCGCCGAAGCGATCAAGGCGCGCAAGCCAGAGTTCAAGGCCATCGCCGTCGAGCCGGCCGGGTCGCCGGTTCTCTCCGGCGGGCCGGCCGGTCCCCATCGCATTCAGGGCATTGGCGCGGGCTTTGTGCCGGGCGTGCTGCGGCGCGACCTGATCGATGAGGTGATCCAGGTGACGGATGACGATGCCTTTGTGATGGCGCGCCGGTTGGCGCGCGAAGAGGGCATCTTTGCCGGCATTTCGACCGGAGCCAACGCCCACGCGGCGCTGCAAGTGGCCGCGCGGCCCGAGAACAGAGGCAAGCTGGTGGTGTTCATCGCTTGCGATACGGGCGAGCGCTACCTCAGCACGCCGCTGTGGGCCAGCGCCTGAACCCATCTGCCAGGGAGTATGTCGATGTACAACGACCGCATTCTGAAGCATTTTGCCAATCCGCACAACGTGGGCGAGATCAAGGACGCCGACGGAGTGGGTCAGGCGACCGGCGGCGAGCATTGCCCGGAGGATTTGGCCTACTTCTGGATCAAGGTGCAGGACGGCCGCATCAGCGAGGTGCGCCAAAAGACGCGCGGCTGCCCGGTGGCCATCGCTGCCTCCAGCGCCACGGCAGTGCTGGCCGAAGGCAAGACCCTGGAAGAGGCCGACAAGATCACCTGTGAGGCTGTGGCCGCGGTCCTGGGCGAGATGCCTGATCGCAAGCTCGATTCGATCGTCGGCCCGAAGGCGCTCAAAGCGGCCCTGGACGACTACCGCAGCCGGGCTCACTAGCGGGTCGCTCCGCCCTTGTTGCAAGTCTTGCCGCAGGCAAGGCGGGCCCATTAGCGGCGGGTCATTTCGGACGAGCTCGGGGAGCAACGATGTTCGACCGTTTGCGAGAGGATGTTCAAACTGTCTTTGACAAGGACCCGGCGGCACGCAGCGTCTGGGAAGTGCTGACCTGCTACCCGGGCCTGCACGCGGTGTGGTTCTACCGTCTGGCCAACTGGCTATGGCGGCATCACCTGCGCTATCCGGGGCGCCTGGTATCGCACCTGGCGCGCTGGTTCACCGGCATCGAGATTCACCCCGGCGCCAGACTGGGCCGGCGGGTCTTTATCGATCACGGCATGGGCGTGGTCATTGGCGAAACGGCCGAAGTGGGCGATGATGTGCTGATGTACCAGGGCGTGGTGCTGGGCGGCACCAGCCTGCAGAAGGAAAAGCGTCACCCGACCATCGGCAAGAACGTGACCATCGGCTCCGGGGCGATCGTGCTCGGCCCGATTGTGGTCGGCGACAACGCCCGGGTGGGCGCCGGATCGGTGGTGGTGCGTGCTGTGCCGCCGGGAGCCACGGTGGTGGGCGTGCCAGCCAGACTGACCGGCACGCCGGATACCAGCCGGGCAACGGCCGACCTGCAGCACGGTGACCTGCCCGACCCGGTGGTGCGCGCCATCAGCGAATCGCTCGACCGCCAGGGCAAGCTCGAGGAGCGCCTGCGCGCCCTGGAGAAGAAGCTGGTGTCGTTCCACCCCTCGGCCGCCCCGGTGGCGGTGAATGGAGTGGTCAAACCAGAACTGGCCGAGTCCATCCGCGCTGCTCTGAACGAGGTACTGGATCCGGAAGTGGGGCTGAGCCTGGTGCAGATGGGCTTTGTGTCTGACGTGCTGGTCGATGAGGACCATGGCGTGGAGGTTCGGCTGGCGCTCGACGACCCGCACTGCCCGATGATCGAGTACTTGGTCGACCAGGTGCGGCGCAAGGTCAGGTGCGTCAACGGTGTCCAGCACGTGCTGGTAACCTTGCTGGAAGCCCCGCCGGGTCAGACGGCAGAGTGCCAGGACGCGGTCACAGCTCGCACGTAGGAGGTAAGGGGAAGTGTCCGATTTCGTCTATCTCGACAATGCCGCCAGCACCCGCCTGGATGAGCGGGTTCTGGAGGCGATGAAGCCATTCTTCTTTGATACCTATGCTGTGGCTACGTCCCAGTTCGGCTACTCACCGGGCATCGAAGCCAAGGACGCCCTGGAGCACGCCCGCGCTGGCGTCGCTGCGTCGCTCGGCGCCAAAACCGAAGAGCTGCTGTTCACCTCCGGCGGCACCGAGTCGAGCAATATGGCCCTCAAGGGCGTGGCCATGGCCCTGGGAGAAAAGAAGGGCAAGCACATCATCACCACGCGCATCGAGGATTTCCCGGTGCTCAACAGCGCCAGGTTCCTGGAGCGGAGCGGTTTTCGGGTGACCTTTCTCGACGTAGACGAGTTCGGCCGCATCGACCTGGAGGCGCTGGAGAACGCCATCGCCAAGGACACCATACTGGTGTCGGTCCAATCGGCCAACCAGGAGATCGGCACGCTGCAGGACATTCCCGCCGTGGCGCGCATCGCTCACGAGCACGGCGTGCTGGTGCACACCGATGCCACGCACAGCTTTCCGCGGGTGCCGCTCAACGTCGGCCAGGTGCCGGTGGATCTGGTCACTCTGACCGCGCACCTGATCCACGGCCCCAAAGGCATTGGCGCGCTCTATGTTCGCCAGGGCACGCCGCTGACCAAGTGGATGGACGGCGGATTTCAGGAATTCAACCTGCGCGCCGGAGAGGAGAACATCCCTGCGGCAGTGGGCTTTGCCCGGGCCATTCAACTGGCCACGCCAGAAGAGACGGCCCGCCTGCAGGCCATGCGCGACCGCGTGATCGCCCGCACGCTGCAGATCCCGCACTCGCGCTTGAACGGCCATCCGTTCTATCGGCTGCCGCAAAATGCCAACGTGTCCTTCCGGTTTGTAGAAGGTGAGTCGATCTTGCTGCATCTGGATATGCGCGGTTTTGGTATCAGCACCGGCTCGGCCTGCTTCAGCCGCTCGCTGGAGGCCAGCCACGTCATCCTGGGCATTGGCGGCAACCATGAGCGGGCCCACGGCTCGGTGCGTTTCACTTTTGGCCGCTTTAACCGCGAGGGCGACCCCGACGCCGTGGCCGATGCGATTGCCGAGGTGATCGCCGCGCTGCGCGAGATCAGCCCGCTCGGCAAAGAGGGTTAGTATTGCTTCTCACGCGCCGCCCCCCGGGGCAGTGCGTTCAAGCAAGAACAGAGAATTCACCAGGAGGAAATCATGTTCAGCAAGAAAGTACAGGACGCCATCAACGAGCAGATCAACAAAGAACTCTTCTCGGCCTATCTGTATCTGTCGATGGCCGCCTGGGCCGAGGCACACAACCTGCCCGGCTTTGGCCATTGGATGAAGACCCAGTTCAAGGAAGAGACCGCCCACGCGATGAAATTCTTCGACTATGTGGTCGACCGCGGCGGCACGGTCACGCTCAAGGCCATCGAGCAGCCCGAGGTCGAGTTCAAGTCGGCTACCGAGCTGTTCGAGAAGACACTCACGCATGAGAAGTATGTCACCAGCCTGATCCACAACCTCTATGCCCTGGCGGTCAAGGAGAACGACTATCCGACCCAGGTGCTGCTCCAGTGGTACATCAGCGAGCAGGTAGAAGAGGAGAAGCACGCCAGCGCCATTCTCGAGACACTCAAGGCCGTCGGCGAGAAGGGCCAGGCGCTGGTCATGATGGACCACGAGCTGGGCAAGAGGGCCTGATCTAGCGCTGCGCTGGTTCATTCCGCAGTTGAGCGGCGGGCTCACCGCAATGGTGGGCCTGCCGCTGCAGATATCCGAGGAGGTGTTGTATGCCACTGCCCTATACCGAAACGGTAATGGAGCATTTTCGCCACCCGAAGAACGTCGGCCGCATCGAGGACGCCGATGCCAAGGCAATGGAGGGCAGCCCCGCCTGCGGCGATATGGTGGCGGTGTATCTCAAGGTCAATCCCGAAACCAAGGTGATCGAGGACATCAAGTTCGAGTCCTACGGCTGCGCCTCGAACATCGCCACTGGCTCGATCATCACCGAGCTGGCCAAGGGCAAGACCATCGACGAGGCCAAAAAGATCACCTGGAAAGAGGCCGCCGATGCACTGGGCGGACTGCCGGCCATCAAGGCCCACTGTTCGGTGCTGGCGGTGGACGGCCTGCGCGCGGCGATTCAGAACTATGAAGAGCGCCACGGCCTGGTGACGGAGAAAGAGCCGACCACGGTGGAATTGGTCATTCAGCGGCTCAAGCATGTGATGAACCCGGTCACCGGACTGGACGTGGTACGAACCAAGCTGGTCAAGCAGGTCGAGGTCGATAACGGCCGGGTCCATCTGGTGATTGACCTGCCATCGACGCACCAGTTCGCGCCCAACATCCGCGAAGAGATTCAGGAAAAGATCGGCCACCTGTGGGACGTCAAGCAGGTGGACATCGAGTTCACCGACTAGCGAGAGGAGCAGACATGCCCGACATTCATGTGGACATACGCGACCACGGCTGCCCGGTGGGCAACGTGGTGGATTGCCGCGGTCAGACCTGCCCGATCCCGCTGGTCGAGGTACGCAAAGCGCTGCGCCGGGCCAAGCCGGGCGAGGTGATCGAGGTGCTGGGCACCCATCCTTCGTCCAAGAAAGAGATCCCGATGGCGGTCGAGGCGCTCAAGGCCGAGCTGATCAGCGTCGAGGGCACGGACACCGACTGGAAGATCCTCATTCGCCGTTAGACGGCGGGTGCGTTCAGGGGAGGCCGCAGCCGGCCAGCGCCTGACTACCCTGGGACGGCTGAGCCGCGGAATGGCTCTTCTGACAGGGACGGGCCTCTATGTGCTGCAGCAGGCGGCCATTCTCAGATGGGAGTGAGCGATGACGCAAACAGAACACCTGTCCAACAAGATCACCATCGTCCTGCACAGCGGCGATATGGACAAGGCCTACAGCGCCCTCATCATCGCCAACGGCGCCCTGGCGATGGGTATGGAGGCCAGCATCTTTTTCACCTTCTGGGGCCTCAACCGCCTGCGCAAGGACCAGTCGCTGGCCTTTCCGCCGGCTGGCCTGGAGAATGGCCCGCTGTCGCGAATGAATCTGTTTGGCCTGGGCAGGTGGATGATCCGGCGCCGTATGAAGCGGGCTAACGTGGCCTCGCTGGAGACCCTGATGAAGGATTACAAGGAGCTGGGCGGCAAGATCATCGCCTGCGATATGACGATGGATATTATGGGCGTCAAACCAGACGACCTGCGCCAGGATCTGGTTGACGAATGCGGCGGCGTGGGCGGCTTTATCCAGGAAGCCCGCGCCTCGGGTACGGTGCTGTTCATATAGAACACTCCGGCCAATAGGAGGTAATCAATGGCCAAACAGGCTACTCTGCCCATCACCGGGATGACCTGCGCCTCGTGTTCAGCCCACGTCGAAGAGGCCCTGAAGGAAATCGAAGGCGTTACCGAAGCCAACGTCAACCTGGCCACTGAACGCGCCAGGGTGATGTACTCGGAAGACGTGCCGGTGAACAAGATGGTCAGCGCGGTGCGCGACGCGGGCTATGACGTGGGCACCGAAAAGGCCGTGCTGCCCATCGTGGGTATGACCTGTGCTTCGTGCTCGGCACACGTCGAAGAGGCGCTGAGCAAGCTCGACGGCGTGCTGTCGGCCAACGTGAACCTGGCTACGGAACGGGCCACCGTGGAGTACATCCCCGGGCTGGTTGGGATGGACGAGTTCCGCCGCGCCGTTTCCGAGGCCGGCTACGAAGTCGGTGCCCTGCCGCTGGAGAACGTCGAGAAGCAGGAAGTGGACCAGGTGGCCGAAAAGATGAAGGCCGCCCGCTTCCGCATGCAGGTGGCGTGGATCTTTACCATCCCCATTGCGCTATGGATGCTGCCCGAGATGATCTGGGGCATCTACTGGCCCAATGAGATGATCATGCACCTGGGCATGATCCTGCTTTCTCTGCCCGTGCTGGCGGGCGTTGGCCGCCGCACCTATGTCAGCGGCCTGCGCGCTCTGCGCCATGGCTATGCCAATATGGACACGCTCATCACCCTGGGCACAGGCGTGTCGTTCCTCACCGGGCCGCTCTCTTTTCTGCTGCACGGCGTGGTGAACTATGCCGGCGTATCGGCCATGATCATGGCCTTTCACCTCACCGGCCGCTGGGTGGAAGAGTCGGCCAAGGGCCGCGCGTCACAGGCTATCCGCAAGCTGCTCGAGCTGGGTGCCAAGACGGCCCGGGTCATCGTGAGCGGCGAAGTGGTCGAGGTGCCCATCGAGAAGGTCGCCGCAGGCGACGTGATGGTGGTGCGCCCTGGCGAAAAGATCCCCACCGATGGCACGGTGGTTGACGGGGAGAGCGCCGTGGACGAATCGATGGCCACCGGCGAGTCGATGCCGGTCAACAAGCATGCCGGCGACGAAGTCATCGGCGCCACGGTGAACCAGGAAGGCCTGCTCAAGGTCCAGGCCACGCGCGTGGGCAAGGATACCTTCCTGGCGCAGGTGATCAGGCTGGTCGACGAGGCCCAGGGCTCCAAAGTGCCCATCCAGGCCTTTGCCGACAAGGTCACCTCGGTCTTTGTGCCGGTGGTGATGAGCATTGCTGCTCTCACCGGTCTGGCCTGGCTGTTTTTCCCCAACGTGATGAAGGCCATCCTGCAGGCCGGGGCCGGCCTGCCCTGGGTGAACCTGCATCTGCCGACGCTGACTCTGGCCATCATCTCGGTCGTCTCGGTGCTGGTCATCGCCTGTCCCTGTGCCCTCGGCCTGGCCACGCCCACCGCCCTGATGGTGGGCAGCGGTATGGGCGCCGAGAACGGCATCCTCATCCGCTCGGGCGAGGCCATCCAGACGCTCAAGGACGTCAAGGTGATCGTCTTTGACAAGACCGGCACCATCACCAAGGGCAAGCCGGAAGTGGCCAGTGTCGTGGCCCTGAACAGGTCGGAGCAAGACCTGCTGCGCGTGACCGCCTCGGCCGAGTCGGGCAGCGAGCATCCCCTGGGCCGGGCCGTGGTCGAGCGGGCCCAGGCGCTGGGACTGCAGCTCTCGGCGCCGGCCGAGTTCAAGGCCGTGCGCGGCAAGGGCGTGTCGGCGGTGATCGACGGGAAGCGAGTGCTGATCGGTTCGCGCCGCATGATGGAAGAGGAAGGCATCGACCCGTCTGCCGCAGTGAGCGCCGCCACAGCGCTGGAGGCAGAGGCCAAGACGGTGATGTACGCCAGCATCGAGGGTGCTCTGGCCGGGGTGATCGCTGTGGCCGATACGCTCAAGGACGACTCGGCGGCGGCCATTCGTGAGCTCCACGAGATGGGGCTCCAGGCAGCGATGATCACCGGCGATAACCGGCGCACTGCCGAGGCCATCGCCCGCACCGTTGGCATCGACCACGTTCTGGCCGAAGTGCTGCCCGACGGCAAGGTGGCCGAAGTGCGCCAACTGCAGGAACGCTTTGGCCTGGTGGCGATGGTCGGCGACGGCATCAACGACGCGCCGGCCCTCAAGCAGGCCAACGTGGGCATCGCCATCGGCACGGGCACGGACATCGCCATCGAGGCCAGTGACGTGACCCTGGTGCGCGGCAACCTGTCGGGCGTGGTCAGCGCGGTCAAGCTCAGCCAGGCCACCTTCCGCAAGATCCGCCAGAACCTGTTCTGGGCCTTTTTCTACAACGTGGTGATGATCCCGCTGGCCGTGGCCGGCTGGATGCACCCGGTGCTGGCCGAGATCGCCATGGCTACGTCGTCGGTCACCGTCGTGACCAACGCCAACCTGCTGCGGAGGACGGATATCTCGGCCGCTGGCGGCAGGAAGTGAAAGAACCCAGCCGGCTTGCGTCCTGGGTCGAGCGTCCCCCGTTCGCCCCGTGGCGCGTGCGCGCCTGGGCCGGTGTTCCGGCCGGCCGCCTGCTCGAGGTAGGAGTGGGCACCGGTGCGAACCTGACCTACTATCCGCCCGGGGCGGCCGTCACTGCCATCGATGTCAACCCGCAGCGCATCGAGGCGGCGCGCCGGCGCGCGGCGGCACTCGGGCTGCCGGTGGACCTGCGGGTGATGAACGCCGAGACGCTGGAGTTCCCCGACGGCTACTTTGACGCCGCCGTGGCTACGCTGGTCTTTTGCTCTGTGCCAGACCCGGTGCGCGGCCTGCGCGAGCTGGCCCGCGTGGTCAAGCCGGGCGGCGAGATTCGGCTCATCGAACACGTGCGCGTCGACCTGCCGCTGGTGGGGCCGCTGATGGACCTGCTCGACCCGCTGGCAGTGCTCATCGGCGGCGAGCACATCAATCGCCGCACGCTGGACAACCTGGCCCGGGCCGGCGTGCCCGTCGTCTCGGTCGAAAAGCTGACTCCGAGCGGCATGGTCAAGTTCATCGTGGCTCGTTCTCCGGCGAGGTGAGGGCGCTGGCTGCGCTCGGGTGCCTACTCGCGCAGCAAGCTCAGAATGCGCTCGGCAGCCAGCTCCGGCCGCTCGTGGTCCAGCCAGTGCGTGGCGTGCTCGACGCAGACCAGCGGGTCGTTGCGTCACTGGCCAAGCTGATGAAGGCGCCGCGCTCGCACCGGGGCACTTCAATCACCGGCTGGGCAGCATGAAGATGGGAGGTTTCTCTCTCATGCGTCACAAGCGTGAGGAAGTTATCAAGCGTACCGTCCAGGAATTCGAACTTCTCGATCATCTCGTAGCCCACCTTACTGACGAGGAGTGGAATCGCTTGCTGCCCCGCCCCGAATCCAAAGACCCCTGGACGGTCAAGGATGCAGTGGCTCATATTGCCCATTGGAAGGCCGACGTGGCCCGTATCGCCCGGAGAGAGCCCGTACCGGCCGACGAGCGCGGGCTCAACATAACCCAGGGAAACCATTTGGTCTACTTGCGTTGGCACAATCGCTCTCCAGGGGAGGTCCTGGCCTGGCACCGGCAGGTTCAGAAGGACGTTCTTGCTGCATTGCGGGAAGCACCTGACGAATGGTTTAGCGGTAGTGAGCGGGGACCGGACTGGCCTGGAGACCTCGTCGGTCATTCCGCTTATCACCGATTGAAGGACATCGAACGGGCACTGACTAGGACAGACGAGTAGGTGCTGCCCAACACGAGGTTGCAGGTGTCGAAGTGGTCGATGAGCCGACGCCGGGGGAGGGGGACGAGTACTTGCTGCTGCTGCGTTGATGGACTCGGTCGAGGCGCCCGGTCAGGAGGAGATGACGGATTCAGCATCATCACCAGTTGGGCAGCCTCGCCGTACTAACCAAGACCTTGCCAGTAGGAGAAGCCAGTGCCCGGACAGAGAAGCTGCGTCAAGCATACGTTTCGAGATTACTCAGGATACGTCTTGGGTCCCAGCACCTCGGAGGCTGCGCACAGACTGGTAACGATCCGCCATAGTGCTGCTGTGCCTGCCTGGGCTGATTCTGACGTTCATCAACATCGCGATTCTGAGGAATACTACTTCCTGTTTCAGGGTAAGCTGCGGTTGTGGATAGACGGGGCCGTATACACTCTCCAACCGTATGAGGTGCTGATGGTCAAACCCGGTGTACCCCACGCCGTGGTGGGTGGTAGCGGACCCATAGAGCATTTCGTGCTTCGGATGCCCGCTGCTGAGGACAGGCAGACGGTGAGAACAGTAGCGGACGAGCTTCTGGTTGCGTCGGGTGAGGCCGAGCGAGAACTGCAGGCGGATTGGGGGTGCCGGGCGCCGTTGACAGACGCAAGGTACCAGAACTGCTGGCTGTTCGGTGTGGGACAAGCGCTCTTTCATTCGGAACGGACCTGTGTGGCCTATCTTGACTTTCCCAGTGAGGAGAGTATCGGCATGGATAGCCACCGCCACCGTCCGCATCTGCATCAAGAATCGTGGGAGTACTATACGGTCCTGCGGGGCACAAGGATTCTCCGAGTCGAGGAGGACCTTGTGGCCATCAAGGCGGGGGAGGTGCTGGAAGTGCCGCCGCAGGTGGTGCACGTGCTGCACGCCACGCAGGTCCCTTTTGAGGGGTTCACGTTCCGGGTGCCATTGCTCGACGACAAGGTAGAGTTCTGAGTCTGCCTGGGAGGCTGAGCAACCTGTATCTTGTGCCCTGGAGTAGCTGGGCCCGCCACCGACTCCTCTTGCGGAGGTTCATCTCTCTGTTGCAGCCATTATGGCACAAGAGCTGTGTCATGTAGTATATTCCGATAGGAGCTATTCGAGAGGATTCAGGTAATCGTCTCAAGAAAGCTGGGTTCATCCTGAGGTCGCTACACACGCACTGTGGAATCGGGCCAAGCGCTCGACCAGTGTGTGCAGCCGACCGCCTGACCGAGGATCCATTGAACGTGTGCAGGCGGGGCTCTTGGTTTGAGACACAGTGGACACCAGCGACCTGACTCCCGAGCACGTCCTGCTCGTATTCGCGGTCCTGGCCTGTTTGCGCTCGTGGCCTGGCGTGGCGAGATGGGGCCGACAGACCAGGGGTCTTTTGGCGTAAGGAGGACTGATGCGGTCAAGAGCTAGTCTCACAGCCTTCATCCTGCTACTCCTGGCAGTGACCGCAACCGCTCAAACCGGAGAACTCGTGCGCCCCGGCGCGGCCTTCTCGACGGCCTACCCGGCCGACGGCCGCTCTGCCGCAGTGTTCGCGCAGTTCGAGGCGAAAGCACGAGAGGCAGCTGCGGGTCAAGCGGCGGATCAACTCGCCTTCACCATCGGCTTACCCGTTGTGTTCCTGCGCTTTCTCCCGAACGCCTCAACGCCTACACCGGCAGCCACAGAGATACCCGCTTCAACGCCCACCCCTACGCTCACCCCTACACCCGAGCTCACTCGGTCCCTGCCGGCGGAATGCGGCCTGGCTGGATCGAAAGGATACCTCGAGCCAACGCGCCTGGCAGACGCGGCTTCCCGAATCGTCCTTGAGCGGGGCAAGGTCATCACGGTGACCAACGACAGCGACGAAGTCAACGGGGATACCACGGCAGGTCTGGACACACTGGTACGTAACCCTGGCCCGGATGGGATATCTCTGCGCGAAGTGCTAACTACGCTGAGAGACAGCCCGCAGCCGGCCACCATCCGCTTCGATCCAAGACTGGATGGTGCGACGGTGGGGGTCGGTTCGTGGGATCACAGCCAGCTTCCTCGATTACGGAGTGGCTCGCTGGTCATCAACGGTGATGTGGATGGCGATGGCACGGCTGATATCACCTTAGAGAATCAGGTGGGGCAGGCCACGCCAGGGCACAACATCTTTGGGCTGGTTATTGAATCCAGCAACAACACCCTGTACGCGCTACACATGGTGGGCTGGCCCAACGCGGTGCTCATCGATGCGCACTCCACCCACCAGGTCTACTCCGGGAATACCGTCGCCCACATGATGATTGAGGGTGGCGGAGGCGCGATTGCGATGGGCGACAATCAGGGCGGCGACGACAAGGCCTATGATCACAGCGACAACGCCTGGCTAGATACCACGATCGTTGGGAACGTCCTGCACGGCACGAACACGGGCATCGGAGTCGGACTGGGCCCCTGCGCCGGGGACCGCATCGAGCGCCTGGTGATCCAGGGCAATACCGTGGTCGTGAGCCCGCCGGCTGGTCAGTACCCGATGGGCATCTCGTTGGCAGCCGGCTACTGGCTGAACAACCAGGGCAACACCATCCGCGATGTGTTGATTGCCGATAACGATGTCCAAGGTCCTATGGAATTCGGCCTCTATATCGCCTCCGGTATGGTCGGCTCGACCGGGAATCTGATCGAGCGGGTGAGCGTCACCGGGAACCACATCAAGCAAACCAGCCCGCTGCGCGACAATGGCGCCCCGCTCGACGCTCTGACCATCACCACCGGGGATGGAGCCAGCAGTTACGGCCATCCTAATGCCAACCCGGTGGTTTATCCGGATAACAACGTGATCCGCGATATCTGGCTAACGCGCAACGTGCTCGAAGGCCAGGGCGGTCAAGGCGTGTCGATTTCGGCGGGATGCTGCGGCGCCCGCAACAACACCATCGAGGGGATCTATATGCTGGGAAATGAGATTCGCGGCGTATTTCCCGGCTCCGGCTGGAACATCTCCGGGATCTACCTCCTGGGCAGTGGAAGCGGCCAGGGAGACCTGCGGTCCAGCGCCGGGAACCGCATCTCCGAGGTGTTTATCCAACAGAACACGATCCAGCTCGCTAACCAGCGCCTGGAGTTCGGCGGGCAAGAGTTCGTTTCCGGTGGGGTGGGAGTGGCGCCGGGAGTGCAGTCGGAGCACAACAGCATTCAGAATGTCTGGATCGTATCGAACGAGATTACCGCTCCGATTGCGGGGATCAGTTTGCTGGGTGGCTGGAGTCTCACCCCTGGCTGGGTCGCGACGGCCAACATGCTTTCTGGTGTCAAGGTATGGTGCAACACGATTAGCTCCGATCTATCCATGCTGCAGCCGTACTTCCCGACCTTGAAAGGCATTAACCTGGCAGGTGGCTACGGTCCGACGCGAGGCAACCGTGTCGCGGACGTCCTGTTGCAGAAGAACTCGGTGATGGGAATGGCCGATGATGTTTCCGTATTCCAGAATGCCGGTACCGACAGCGCAGACAATGTGGTTGATTACCAGCCTTAGCCATGCGATTCGACTTCTGCTGTCTATTTGCCGTCCCTGTGAGCCGGGCGTGCTCGTACTTCAAAGCAGGCTCCTTTCCAGAGGGGGGGGCCTGCTATGTCCAGTCCCCGTTCCATGCCCAGAAGCGCCCTTCCTCGTCGTGACGGTGCCGGTCTGGGCATTGTTGCCGGCTTGGCAGCCTTGAAGCTCGTCTGGCCGTGGCCGGCTGGATGCACCCGGTGCTGGCCGAGATCGCCATGGCCAGGTCGTCGGTGACCGTCGTGACCAACGCCAATCTGCTGCGCGGGACCAGGATCCAGGGCAAACCAGCCCTAGGCCGGCTGGGTCAGAAAAGCCAGGATGCGTTGGTTGACCTGCTCCGGCCGCTCGTGGTGCAGCCAGTGCGTCGCATCCTCGAGGAACTCGAGCCGGCCGTTGGCACACTTGGCGATACTCTCCTGCGCCAGCTCACGCCCCAGGAAGCGGTCCTGCGCGCCCCACAGCAGAAGAGTCGGAGGTTGCACCGGCGCTGTTCTGGGTCCACCCGACGCCTCCTGCTTGCCACGCCCCATGCCGTACCTCATCGCCCTGTACCAGCCCAGCATGCCGGTGTAGGCCCCGGGCAGGGACCAGGCCCGCTTGTACTCGGCGATTTCCTCGTCGCTGAAAGTGCCAGGCAAACTCGAGCGGCGCAGCATGTTGGTCAGCATCTGCCAGTCGTTGCGGCGCGAAGTGCATTCGGGCAGCCAGGGCAGTTGAAAGTAGAACATGTACCAGGACCTCTTGCGCTGGGCTGGATCCTGACGCAGCTTGCGTAACATAACGCCAGAGTAGGGTGCGTTGAGCACCACCAGCTTGCGCAAACGATCGGCATGGTCGGCCCCGAGCTTCCAGGCTACCGCTCCGCCCCAGTCGTGCCCCACTACGTCGGCCCGCTCCACCCCGGCCGCATCGATCAACCCGACCACGTCCGCTGCCAGCTTGTCCAGGGTATAGGCGGCCGCACCACGCGGTTTGTCGCTGAGGTTGTGGCCGCGCGAATCCGGTGCCCAGACATAATAACCCTGCGCCGCAAAGAAGGGCATTTGCTTGCGCCAGCCGTAGCTGAACTCGGGAAAGCCGTGCAAGAAGATCAGCAGCGGGCCGTCACGTGGTCCGTCCTGCAGTACGTTCAGCTTGATGCCGTTGGTGGAGATGAGTGCCTGCTCCGTGCCTGGCCTCCTCGCTACGCGTCTACCCGCGCATCATATCGCGCGTCCGGGGCCAGGTCAACCTTCGCCAGCCGATGTGACCTTTGTCACAGACAAACCCGGATGCGCATGCTACAATGACCCCAGTCAAGAGCAAGTCAAACGGAGGTAATGGAGATGGAAAAGGTAAAGGATCTCGTCTGTGGCATGATGATCGACCCCAAGACCGCGGCGGCGACGTCCGAGTACAAGGGCAAGACCTATTACTTTTGCGCCAAGGGTTGCAAGATAGCCTTTGACAAGAACCCGGAAAAGTACGTCGGCGCACAGGGCGCCAAATGCGACAAGGGTTGTTGCGCCTAACCAACTGGTCGGCTCGCTCGAGCTGACCCTGAACTAACACCACACAGAGACCGGGCGTCCGTTACCCGGTCTCTGATTCTGTTCACAAAGGATCATTATGGGCAAGCGACAAATCGTGAAAATCGACGAGGAACTGTGCAACGGCTGCGGGGCCTGCGTGACCCCCTGTGCCGAGGGCGCTATCCAGCTCGTGGACGGCAAGGCCAGGGTCATCAGCGACAACCTGTGCGACGGCGCGGGATTCTGCCTGGGCGTGTGCCCGACCGGAGCGCTGACGCTGGAGGAGCGCGAGGCGGCCGACTTTGATGAGCACGCGGCCGAAGAGCAGCAAAAGGCGCGCGGAAAGAAGTTCATCGCCCAGCGCTGCTGGCGCTGCGGCGCCTCAGAGGAGCGGTCCTACTTGATCCCCTGCCGCACCAACGGCGAGAGCCTGTGGATCTGCACCCGCTGCCTGCCTCAGCTCATTCACGGCTAGGCAGCAAACTGGAGCGGCAGCACAGCCTGCCGCTCTGCCTCTAGGGCGGCGTGGGCACCGGGGTGAGCAGGGATTCCGGCGGCGCCTGGGTGACCGGAACGAAGGTAAAGGTGCGCAGGAACGCATCAAAGGCCATCCTGGCTTGCGAGTCTTCCTCGCTGCCGCCATCGAGTGATTCCTGCGGGAACAGGTGGATGTGGTACTCTCGCCCTTCGTGGAGCACCACTACCTGGCGCTCGCCCAGGGCAGGTAAGGAGGAATAGCGCTCGACGGCCTGCTCGCCGCCGACCACCAGGCAGCAATGGATGCGGACGGAATCGGCGGGCTCGCCACCGGTCAGGCCGAGGGTCCCCGCTTCGTCGAGTGTTCTGCCCTCGCTGTCCTTCACCGTAACGCCCACCGTGTACTGGTACTTGTACTGCGCGCCGTAGGGGTGCAGGTGACTGTAGAACCACACCCAGGCCAGCCCCTGCCAGCCCGGGGTGGTCTCCTGGTGGACCTCCCAGCCGGCCGGATAGTCCACGGCAAAACCGAAAACCGGGTTGTGATGGTGCCGCCACTCGATCTCCACGCCGGGCTCGGGCGTGTTGGTCAGCCCGACTGCTGTGGCCGCAGCGGGGAGCAGTGCAGCGGTCGTCGTTGGTGATGCTGTAGCGCCGGCTGGCTGGTGCGATGCTCCCCCCGGCCCGCAAGCGACCAGGATGGAGAGCAGCAGGGCAACCGCGAGATAGACCTGTCTTCGCATTGGCGCCTCCTCCGGTCCGGGCCTGGTGCTTTGTCGGCGGCCCGGCACCGCGCATTCCTGCTTTCCAGACGAGCGGAAGGGGAGACGAGTTCCCCCCGGCCTCTCGTCAGGCTCCGGTGGAGAGCGACCCTTCGATGGCCTGCAGCACGCCTTCGGCGCGATAGACCCGGTTGCGGGCCTGTCCGGTGACTTCCCGGATCAGCCCCAGCCTGAGCAGCTGGTCGATGTAGCGCTGTGCCGTGGCAAAGTTGACCCCGAGGGCCGCCTCCGCCTGGCGTGTCGTTAGTACCGGCTGCGCGAACAGCAGATCTACCGCTTCCAGCAGTCGAGCTGGCACGCGCGGACCGGTGAGCAAACCCCGGTACTCCTCCTGCAGCCTCTGCAGCCGTCCAACCCTGACCATCGCGTCGCGTGCCTGAAAAGACACTCCCTGCAGAAAGTAGACCAGCCATTCCTCCCAGGCTCCGTGCTGACTGACCTTGAGCAGCAACTCGTAGTAGGTATTGCGACGCTGTTCAAAGTAGGCGCTCAAGTACAGTAGCGGCTGAGGCAGCAGTTCCCATGCGCACAGGAGCAGCGCCAGCAGCAGCCGGCCCACCCGTCCGTTCCCACCCAGGAAGGGATGGATGGCCTCGAACTGGTAGTGAATCAGGCCCAGTCGCACCAGCGCCGGCAGGTCGCGCCTTTCGTGCAGGAAAGCTTCTAGCGAACCCAATGCCTGGTTCATCTCGGCGACTGGCGGGGGAACGTAGGTGGCGTCTTGCGCTGTCGACCCGGGCGGGCCGATCCAGTTCTGACTGCGGCGGAACTCGCCAGGAGTCTGGCCCTGCCCACGCACTCCCTCCATCAAGATGGCATGGAGCTCCCGAATCAGCCGGAGGCTCATCGGCAGGTTCTTCAGCCGCTCGAGGCCATACTCGAGGGCACGGACATAGTTGTGCACTTCACGGACATCGCCGGCTGGCTCGAACAGCGCTGGCTGCTGCGCTTCAAAGGCATAGAGGTCCCCCAGCGACGCCCTGGTGCCCTCGATGCGTGACGAGAGCACCGCTTCACGGCGCACAAAGGGCCTGATCAGCAGGTGGGGATTGGGCAGCGTGCGGCCGAATCCGGCCAGCTCTCCGAGCGCCCGGTCACCATCCGAAAGGGCGGTCACCAGCCGCGTGGTCCAAGGGACGTCTGGCGGGAGCGGGTTGGGCACAAAGGCCGAGAATCCCGCAGGAGTCTGAACCGTATGGCCGGGCGGACTGTGG
The DNA here is from genome assembly GCA_002070215.1 of Chloroflexi bacterium ADurb.Bin180. NCBI lineage: Bacteria > Bacillati > Chloroflexota > Chloroflexi bacterium ADurb.Bin180. Next base: position 20,914 of record MWCV01000021.1, read on the forward strand.
CGAAAGGACTCTGTTTCCATGATACGCTCCCTCTCACGCAGCCTTGTTTGCAGCAATGAGAATAGGCCGAATCCATATTATCATATTGGCAAGGAAATGCAAATATGACAACCACGCCAAGAGCGATGGCTACTTGCGCCACCCCGAGGGTCGTGCCGTGCCATGAGAGTGTGGAAAATGTGGGCGACGTGCAACAGCAGACGGGAGATCGCCAAGTACGAACGCGGAAAGGTTCGTAGTACAGGCTTCAGCCTGTCCGGATGGGGAGCGCTGAAGCGCAACTACGAACCTAATCCCGCTCGAACAGCATGCCCTGACTGTGTTCGTGCTCCTCAGGCGGTTTTTCCACACTCTCGTGCCATTTTGCACCCCCGCCCGCCCCGCGCTATAGTAAGGAAACGAATTGCGCCAACAGGAGGTTGTCATGGACGTCAAGTCTCTGTCTGTCGTCGCTCGCGCTCTGGTCGCGCCGGGCAAGGGCATCCTCGCCGCCGACGAGAGCTTGGGCACCATCGGCAAGCGGTTCGCCAAGCTGCAGATCCCCTCAACCGAAGAGAACCGCCGCGCCTACCGCAACCTGCTCTTTACCACTCCCGGAGTCGAGGCTTACATCAGCGGGGTGATCCTCTTTGACGAGACCATTCGCCAGGCCGCCGACGATGGCACTCCCTTTGCCAGGCTGCTGGCCGACAAGGGCATCATCCCCGGCATCAAGGTGGATACGGGCGCCAAAGACCTGGCCGGGTTTCCCGGCGAAAAGGTCACCGAAGGGCTGGATGGCCTGCGTGAGCGCCTGGCCGAGTACTATCAGCTCGGGGCGCGCTTTGCCAAGTGGCGCGCGGTGATTACCATCGGCCCTGGCATTCCCACTTCAACCTGCATCAAGGCCAACGCCCACGCCCTGGCCCGCTACGCCGCCCTGTGCCAGGAAGCCAACCTCGTGCCGATCGTCGAGCCGGAAGTGCTGATGGACGGCGCACACGATCTGGCCCGCTGTGAGGCGGTGACGCTCAACACGCTCAACACCCTCTACCGGGCACTGCACGCGCACCGCATTGCTCTGGAAGGCACGCTGCTCAAGCCGAATATGGTCCTCTCCGGCAACGACTGCCCCGTGCAGGCCGGCGTGGCTGAGGTGGCGGCAGCAACGGTGCGCACGCTGCGTGCTACCGTGCCGGCGGCTGTGCCGGGCATCGTGTTCCTGTCCGGCGGCCAAACCGCCGTCCGCGCCACCGAGCACCTGAACGCGATGAACCAGATGGGCCCTCATCCCTGGGAGCTCAGCTTTTCCTACGGCCGGGCCCTGCAGGATCCGCCACTCAACACCTGGAAGGGTGTGGCGGCCAATGTGCCGGCGGCCCAGAAGGCGTTCTTCCAGCGCAGCAAGCTCAACGGAGCAGCGCGTTACGGCAAGTACAGCGCGACGATGGAGTCGGCGGCCTGATCCGAGCCGGTAACCCGGATTCTCCCTGGCGGGGCGGCCGGCGCTGGTCCGAGTGCGGACGGCGGCGTGTCCGCCCCGTTTTGTCCGCGCCGTCGCGCGAAACCCGGCCGCCTGTTGCTGCGTATTGGTGGTAGTGACAGAAAAGGGGGGAACCGTGGTTGCGAAACGAGCGTTACTGCTACTGCTACCTGTTCTCGTCCTCACTTCGGCCTGCTGCTGCCCGTGGACCGTGCGCCGGGCCATCTCGAACCTCACCGAGGAGGGGTCCGGCCGGACGGTGACGCGCGAGTACGACCTGACCGGCTTTTCCGAGGTGGTGATCAGCCACGCCTTCCAGGCCGAAGTCACGCACAGCGAGAGCTATCGCGTCTCGGTGACCATCGACGACAATCTGGAGCGTTACCTCAAGGTCGAAAAGCGCGGCGCGGTGTTGTACGTCGGCCTCGAAAGCGTCACCCTGATGAACCGGGCCACGCTTCAGGCCAGCATCAGCCTGCCCGACCTGCGCTCGCTGGAGGCGTCCGGCGCCAGCACGGTCGATCTGAGCGGCTTCAGGCCGACCGGGCGCTTGAACCTGGAGGTATCCGGAGCGTCGACAGTTCGCGGCGACCTGGAGGCGCAGGACGTCAGGTTCCGCATCTCTGGCGCCTCGACCGTGACCCTGAAGGGCTCGGCCCGCGATGGCGATATCGAAGTGAGCGGGGCCAGCCGTGCCCGCCTGGAAGACCTCCAGCTCGTCGATGCCCGCGTCGAGGCCTCCGGAGCCAGCTCGGCTCACGTCACCCTGAGCGGCCGGCTCGACGCCGAAGCCAGCGGCGCTTCGACCATTACCTATGGCGGCAACCCGACCCTGGGCCGCATCAGCCAGTCTGGTGCATCCAGCGTCAAGCAGCGTTAGCTGCTGTGCTAACTGAGGGAGGAAGACCATGACTACACCTGTCGAAACCAAACCGTCCGGCGGCAGCGCGTTTTCCGCCGGCCGGGTGGTCGCGCTGTTCTTTGGTCTGGGCCTGATCGGCCTGGGCGGCCTGCTGCTCCTCGGCGAGCTGTTTCACCTGAACTTCTGGGGGCTCCTGTGGCCGTTCTTTATCATTGGCCCGGGCGTCCTGCTCTTTGCCCTGTCGCTGTTCGCCGGTAGCGGGGGCGGCGGTGAAGCCCTGGCCATCGTGGGCGGTATCATCACCACGGTCGGGCTGATCCTGTTCTTCCAGAACGCCACCGACCTGTGGACCACCTGGGCCTATGCCTGGGCGCTGATCGCACCCACGTCCATCGGCGTGTCGCAGCTCGTGTACGGCCTGTTCAAAGGCCGGCGCGACCTGGTGAGAAGCGGCCTCAGCGTGGCCGGAGTGGGGCTGGTCATCTTTCTGGTGGCCGGGGCGTTTTTCGAGCTGGCCCTGAACATCAGCGGCTTTGGCGTTGGCCCGCTGGGCCTGTCCTTCTTCCTGATCGGCCTGGGCGTGCTGTTGGTCCTGATCAATCTGTTCCGCGGCCTGCGCAAGTAGCCTGACTCGGGGGCTCTGCTGCACTGTTGGCGGAGCCCCCAACATCCGCTCCCGGGAGGTGTGGCCATGCTGCTCAATCCGCGAGACCTCTCCCCCCGTTCCCTCGACGAGCGTTCACGGCGCATCATGCAGAGCGCGGTGACCTTTTTCGAGGCCAAGGGCAAGGCCCGCCTCAAGGCCGATGACCGCGCCCACACCTGGTACGCCGATTTCCTGGACTACCAGAAAGCCGAAGGCCTCTTTGCCGACCTGCTGACGCCCTCCTCCTTTGGCGGTCCCCACTGCCGCTGGGACACCTGGCGCAACTGCCAGTTCAACGAAATCCTCGCTTTCTACGGACTGGCCTACTGGTACACCTGGCAGGTCTCGATTCTGGGCCTGGGGCCGATTTGGATGAGCGCCAACGAGCCGCTCAAGCGCCGCGCCGCGGAGCTGCTCCGAGAAGGCAACGTGTTCGCGCTGGGCCTCTCGGAGCGCGCCCACGGTGCCGATATCTACTCCACCGAGATGGCCCTGACCCCTCAGCCCGACGGCAGCTACCTGGCCAATGGCGACAAGTACTATATCGGCAACGGCAATATCGCCCCGATGGTCTCTACCTTTGGCAAGGTCAGCGGCGACTATGTGTTCTTTGTAGCCGACTATCGCCGCCGTGGCTATGAGCTGGTAGGCAACGTCGTCGACAGCCAGTCCTACGTGGCCAATTTCAGGCTGTGCGACTACCCCGTGAGCGAGACCGAGATCCTCTCGCGTGGTCAGGAGGCCTGGGACGCGGCCCTGAACACGGTCAACATCGGCAAGTACAACCTCGGCTGGGCCTCCATCGGCATCTGCACCCACGCCTTTTACGAGGCCATCAACCACGCCTCCAACCGCCGCCTCTATGGCGCCTATGTGACCGATATGCCTCACGTGAAGCGGATGTTCGTCGATGCCTACTGCCGCCTGGTGGCGATGAAGCTGTTCGCCTTGCGCGCCGCCGACTATATGCGCTCGGCCTCGCCGAATGACCGGCGCTATCTGCTCTACAACCCGGTGGTCAAGATGAAGGTCACCACGCAGGGCGAAGAGGTGATCAACCTGCTGTGGGACGTCATCGCCGCCAAGGGGTTTGAGAAGGACACCTACTTTGAGATGGCCGCGCGCGATATCCGGGCCCTGCCCAAGCTCGAGGGGACGGTCCACGTCAACATCGCCCTGATCGTCAAGTTTATGGCCAACTACTTCTTTGCCCCGGCCGACTATGCCCCGGTGCCCACTCGCAGCGATGCGGTCAACGACGACTTTCTCTTCTGCCAGGGTCCCGCCCGCGGCCTGGGCAGAGTGCGCTTCCACGATTCTGCGCCCGAGTTTGCCCGCTGGCCCCTGCCCAACGTGACCCTCTTTGCCGGGCAGGCCGCCCGCCTGCGCGACCTGCTGGCCACCGCCACGCCCACCGCGGAACAGCAGGCCGACATCGACTGGCTGCTGGCCCTGGGGGAAATGTTCACTCTGGTGGTGTACGGCCAGTTGATCCTGGAGAACGCCACCCTGTACTCGGTCGGGGCAGATCTGGTGGAGCAGGTGTTTGACTGCCTGGTGCGCGATTTCTCGCACTTTGCCCTGACCCTCTACGGCAAGGCCAGCACCACCCCGGAGCAGATGGCCCACTGCCTGGGGATGATCCAGAAGCCGGCGGTCGATGAGGAGCGTTTTGCCCGCGTGTGGCAGACCGTGCATAGCTATGACGGGGCTTACGAGATGCACCCGTGAGCGCCGAAAACGATGCTCCTTTCCGATGCCGGTACTCCATCCCGCGCCCTCTGCGGAGCTCGACCGGTACACCCGCTGCTGCCGGGCCATCGTCAGTGGCCACGCCTGCCCTGATTTGACAGGGTAGAACATTTGTGCTATCCTGGCTCCAGTGGTGACCGGCTGCTCCCAACAGCCAGAAAGGGGACTCCCAATGGAGCAAATGATCGCGGTGTGCGGTTTGGACTGCGCGACGTGTGATGCCCGGCTGGCGACAGTCGCCAACGACCAGGCGGCCAAGGCCCGTGTGGCCGCCGAGTGGCGCGCGATTTTCCACAGCGAGGACATCAACGAGCAGTTCGTGACCTGCGAAGGCTGCCACTCGACGGACGGTGTGCTGAGCGGCTACTGCGGGATGTGCCCCATCCGTACCTGCGCCACCCGGCGCGGTCTGACCAACTGCGGGCACTGCTCCGAGCTGGACTCGTGCGAGACCTACCGCGGCATGTTCAAGGACGACTCACCGGCCAAGAAAAACCTGCTCAAGATCCGCGCCTCGCGGGCATAACAAAGGGGCGGAGTGTTCCTCCGCCCCTCTCGTTACTTGTTGCCGGTCTATTTGTCGAACCTTTTGGTGCGTCTTTGCGTCTGGAACGCCGCGCTGATGCCCAGCTTGGCCGCCAGCGGCGATGCGGCGACATCGCGGAACAGAGCAGCCGACTCTTCTGCCTCGGCAACGGCCCGTTCGTCTCCCAGCAGGGAAGCATAGGCCCGCAGCTTGCCCAGGTCCGATACGCGCAGCTTTTCCGCCTCCTCGGGGCTCTTGGCTCTGGCCCGGGCAAAGCCGATCATGTTGGCCGCCTTGAGCTGCTCCAGCACCTTTTCCGCCACCGGTGCCACCACGCCATCACGCAATTGGAACTGGCCCGGCTCCACAAAGCGCACCGTCACCCGATTGAGCGTCGAGCGCAGTTCGTGGTCTGCCGGCGACGTGTAGGTGACATAACCCTCAACGCTCAGCTTGCTGCCCGCGGGTCCGGCGGCCAGAGCCAGCCGCACCGGGATCTCCAGCTCGGTATCGCAGGGGATGTCGCCTACCTTGACCACGGCGTGCCCGGCCTCTTGCTGCACCGAGTAGGCGGCTGACAGGGGCATGAGGATGGCGCCAGCCGGGATGTCGAGGTGGATCTGGGTGTTCCGTGCCGCCAGGGCCGCCACTTCGCCCAGCTCTCCCGCCACGTAGGGCACGATCTGCTCGGGCCGCTCCACGTGGTAGAACCGGCCGCCGCCCTGGGTAGCGATCTCGACCATCAGCGCTTCGGCATAGTCCAGCCCCACGCCCAGCGTCGACACGGTGACTCCTGCCTGGTGCGCCTCATAGGCCCGCGCACCGACCTTTTCCAGGTCGGTCTCGCCCACGTTGGCCTGGCCGTCGCTCAAAAGCAGCACCAGCCGCGTATCGGTAGACGCCGAGCGGGCGTGCTTCAGCCCTTCCTCCAGGCCGCCGCACAGCGCGGTTTGGCCTCCCGCCTGTACCTTGTCCAGCGCTTGTCGGGCCTTCTGGCGCAGGCGGTCGTCGACCCTCTCCGGAGCGACGACCGTGCTGACGCTGTTGCTAAAGGTTACCAGGGAAAAGGCGTCCCCGTCGTGCAGGCGGCTCACCGCCTGTCTGGCCGCCTCGACTGCCTGGGCAATCTTGGCCCCGGACATGGAGCCAGAGACGTCGAGCACGGCCTGGAAACTCAGCGGCTCCCGACCGGTGACCGTCGGTGCCGCCTCCGCCGCAGGAACCTTGTCCGGCGCGCGCAGCGTTATCAGCAGGTGCCGCTCCAGGTTCTGCCCGGCGGGCGCCTTCACCTGGTCCAGCTCCATCTGCACCTGCAGATACGAGCCCTTTTCGTCGGCGGTCGGCGGGCCGACAAACTCGAGCTCCCCCCCGCAGCGGCCGCAGGTCTTGGCGCCGCTTGGCTCATCCTGCAGCGTTCCACAGTAGAGACAGCGCATCAGTTTGGGCATTGTGCCTCCTCTTTGGTCGCGGTCTGAGTAGCCGTTGTTCGGGCTCGGACCGCGTTCTGAATCAATCGTGCGCCTGCCCCGCGCAGTCCGGCCTAAGCAGTGGCCGGGTTCGCGCAGCGCTCGAACGGAGCAAGTGGTCGTCGGGCGGCCTGGGCAGGCCAGGGGCCCCGCAGCGGTCATTGGCCGGGCAGCCCTGGTCGGATACCCGGGTCATCGTTGCGCCACAATTAGCTCGGTTCATCGTTGGTTCCTGGGCGGCTGATGGAGAGGGAAACTGACCGTGCCATTATAGGGGCCGCTGCTCATTCTGTCAATAGTCGAGAGTGTGGAATATGTGGGCGACGTGCAACAGCAGATGGGAGATCGCCAAGTGCGAACGCGGAAAGGTTCGTAGTACAGGCTTCAGCCTGTCCGGATGGGGAGCGCTGAAGCGCAACTACGAACCTAATCCCGCTCGAACAGCATGCCCTGACTGTGTTCGTGCTCCTCAGGCGGTTTTTCCACACTCTCCAATAGTCGATTTGCCGGCGCAGGGGCTATAATCGGCTGATTCTACCCTGGAAGGTGCCGATGTCTCTACCGGCTGATGCTTCTGGCAATGACCCCGCGCTCGGCTGGCGCGACTGGTTCCGCGCTTCGCGCAGTTACCTGCGTCTGCATCTGAATCGTGATCTGCAGCGCTGCTCGAGCCAGGTGCGCGGTCTGGTGCTGGACGTGGGGGGAGAGCCGGCCAGACCGGTGGCCTATCGCTGGAGCGGACCTCTGGTGCGGCGCTGGGTAGCGCTGAATGTCGACTCGCGCCCGGGCATTGCGCTGGTGGGGGATGGGCACCACCTGCCGCTGAAGGACGCCTCGGCCGACACGGTGGTCTGCTCGCAGGTGCTGGAGCACGTTCGTGACCCGCGCCGCGTGGTGGCCGAGCTGGCCCGCGTGCTCAAGCCGGGCGGCGCACTGATCCTGGCCGCGCCCTTCCTCTACGGCATACACAGCGCGCCTCACGACTACTGGCGCTTTACCCGGTTCGGACTGGAAGAGCTGGTGCGGTCGGCCGGTCTGGAGGTGGTCGAGATCCGCGGGCAGGGCGGCCTGTTCACCGTACTGGGGGACGTGTGCAAACGCGGGCTCAGCTATGTGCGGCCGACAGCGCTGCGCTGGCTGCTCTGGCTGCCTTTGATGCCCCTGGCCACCCTGCTGGCGGCCTCCGAGCGCGGCGGTGGTGATTACGACGCGGGCGTGCTCGTGCTGGCGAGGAAGAAGGCCGGCTAGCCCGCCGTGGCGCCGAGGCGCTCCTCGTCCCGGCGCTGGAGGGCCCGGTCGTAACGGTACACGGGCACCCGGGCGAGGAAGGCCAGCCCCAAGCGCGGATAGTAGCGGAACCCCTGGCCGCTGGCGCTCAGCACGGCATAGCGCGCACCCTCATCGCGCGCCAGGCGCGTCATCTCGGCCATCATCACCGCACCGATGCCGCGCCGCTGATAGCCGGGCAGCACCGCCAAGTGGTATCCGGTGGCCGTGTCCTGGTGGACAAAGAGGATTGCCCCGGCGACGGGCGCGCCGTCCATCTGGCCGATCAGCGTCCACAGTCTCCTCGGTCTCTGCTCGGCCAGATTCTGGAAGGCCCTGGTCAACCGGCGCTGGCGCACCGTGCTGATGGCGCCGAGCTTGGAGTCGCGGTCAGCAGCCAGACGGTGATAGTCATCCACCACTCGAACCTGGAGGCCGCTGGGACCGGGAACGTCGGTGCGCAGGCGGGTGAGGTCCGCGCCCATGATCGGCCACGAGGTGGGGTGGCGAAATCCGCGCCGGTTCAGGTATTCGGCCAGGTTGGCCGGGGAAGTGGATGGGCCGAGGCGCAGGCGCATCTCGGTGCGGCGTGCGCGGTAAAAGGCCAGGAGCTCTTCGAGGCGCCGGTCAGCCGTGTCTGTTGCCAGGTGCGGCGAGACCACGCCGTTGGCCCAGTAGCTGACCGGCATCCAGGTGAGGGTAGCGTCGGGCGTGGTGATGACCGCGCCGCCGGCGGCGCGGCACAACGCCGCCGCGAGCGCCCCGCAGGTCGCTTCGTAGCGCTGGAGGAGGGCAGTGAGCTCTGGCTCAGTGTAGACTTGGCTCATGGTTATCACTCGTCAAACGCTTGAGGCAGCGCCACCATCGGACTCAACTCCCTGTGCCCCGACCGCGTGTACCGCACCACCGGGAGTCCCGTCGGCTCTCCGGAGAACTCGAACGTGGCAATCGACGCGACGGCAACGTAATCGACGTACATCAGCGCCTTGGGCTCAGGGGCAATCGGCTGCGCCCAGGCCCACAGCATGAGAAAGGCAATGGGATCGCCGTGGGTCACCGCCACCACCGTCTGCCCGGGGTGCCGCCTGAGGCACAGCAGCACAAAACGCAGCACGCGCGCCAGGACGCCGGCCGCGGTCTCAAACGGCGGCTGGTTGCCGGTGTAGATATCCCAGTTGGCGTCGATGCCCTCCTGCAGCGGTCGGCCTTCCAACGGAACGCGAACCTCGTTGAGGAGCGACGAGACACGCACTCTCTGCCCGCCCTGCTCGCCAGCGATGGCCGCGGCGGTCTGCCTGGCGCGCAGCAGCGGACTGGAATAGATGGCGGCGACTGGTTCACCGGCCAGCAGTCGGGCCGTGGCCGCAGCCTGCGCGCGGCCCGCGGGGCCCAGAGCATAGCGCGGCAGCCGCCCGTAAAAGATGCCCTGTGGGTTGTCGACCTCGCCGTGGCGCACGAGGTGCAGAGTAGTGGGGCGAGGGCTGTTCATGCCATCAGTATAGGAGAGCCGGCGTTGGTCGCCAAGTTCGTCCGCGGCCGAGGGCGCACGCGGCCATGGCAAGTCGGGCGGCCTGTGAAGCCCTGCTCGCCCTCGTTGCCTCTTTTGGCCAGCTCGCCGCCGGGCTCACGGACCGCCAGCCTGGCGGGGTCGGCGGGGCGCGAGGTCAACCAGGGGCTCTCGGTGCCGCTGTCTCTTCGCTCGCCCAGCGACGGTATCCCGCCCCCCGAGCAGCGCCAGGCCGCACCACCCTGCCGCCTGGACACCGCACAACTGAACTTTGGCCCAACAGAGGTTCGTGTGCTATAATCTGGTGTCACGCTTCTGTCGTTGCAGGGGGTTGTATGTTCAGGCTGCACCACATCGCCATAGCGGTCAACGACATCGCTCAGGCGCTTCCCGCCTACACCGAGGGCCTGGGGCTGACCGCTGTGCACGTCGAAGACGTCCCAGTGCAGGGCGCCCGCGTCGCACTGCTTCCGGTGGGCGAGACCCACCTGGAGCTGGTGGCGCCGCTGACTCCCGACGTTCCACTGGCGCGAGCGCTCGAGCGCCGCGGTGAAGGCGTTCACCACCTCTGTTTCGAGGTGGACGACATCGCCGCCGAGCTGGAAGCGCTCAAAAAGCGCGGTGTGCGCCTGGTCGATGAGACTCCCCGCGCCGGCGCCGACGGCGCTCTGGTGGCCTTTGTTCACCCTGGTTCTACGCACGGAGTGCTGCTCGAATTGCGTCAGGCGGCGCGACAGACGACGAGTTCGATATTCAAATGAGGAGGACCCGATGACGAATCAGACCCCCCCCAAAGACCCGGTGGCCGAAGTGATGAAAGAGGTCAACGCGCTGCAGCGCGAGATCAACGAGCTGCAGGCCAAGGTCCGGCTGAAGCGAGTGCGCGACTCGCTGGAGGATCTGCAAAGCAAGATCGCAGCGATGCCCGGCCGGCTCAAGGACCTGCGTGCTCGCGGCTACCCGTTCGAAAAGGCGCTGGAAGCCAAAGCCGAAGAGCTGGGCCGCCACTTTGACTCGATCCGTTCTTCGGTGATGACGCAAATCGATCAGCAGTCCCTCAACCTCGAGCGTTCGATGCGGCCCATCGAGGACGATTTCCGTCGCCTGATGGGCCAGGTGTCGTCCCCCGAGGCGGCCCGGCCGCTGCTCAATCAGGTCAAGTCGGCGGTGAGCTCGCTGGAGGGCAAGGTCGAGGCGGTCGCGGGCACCATCAACGGCATGTTCGACGAACTGGGCCGCCAGATGCGCGACATTGAGAATCGCGTGGGCAAGGCCGACTGGACGCTCAAGCAGCTCAGCGAGGCCGGCTTCCGTTTGCTGCCCACCGAGGCGCCCATCCGCGCCGTCAAGGCCACCTGGGTCAAGGGCGAAAAGGCCGACAAGGACGATCCTCAGGGCGTGCTGTACCTGACCGACCAACGCCTGCTCTTTGAGCAGAAGCAGGACGTGGCCACCAAAAAGGTGCTGTTCATCACTACCAAGAAGGAGCGCGTGCAGAACCTGCTGCTCGAGACTCCTGTCGGCACGATCGATTCGGCCAAGGCCAGCAAGCGCGGCCTGCTGGGCCACGAGGACCACCTCGAGGTCAAGTTCACCTACGACGCCGCAGTGCCTCTGGCCCACTTTCACCTGGATGGCCAGGACAGCAACGAGTGGCAGGGTCTGCTGGGCAAAGCCAAGGCGCACGAGTTTGACACCGACCGCGTCACCCCGGTGGACCAGGCGGCGGTGGAAAAGGTGCGCACTGCTCCCACGGCCTGCCCCTACTGCGGCGGCGCCATCACCACGCAGATCGTGCGCGGGATGGATAGCATCAAGTGCGAGTACTGCGGCAAGCTGATCCGACTCTAGTTGCTGCGCGTCCCTGGCCCCCACTGGGGGCCAGGGACCGCCACGCCAGGTTGGAGAGAAAAAGACATGGACGGCAAGGTCAGGCCGCTGCGTTCGAGTCGAAAGCGCTGGGAAGACACAACGCTCCGTGACGCGCTATCGCGGTCGGTGGAGCGGCGAGAGCACTTTGTAACTACTTCGAGCGAGCCGGTCGAGCGGCTCTACACGCCCGAGGATCTGCCCGGGTTCGATTACGAACGCGACCTGGGCTACCCGGGCGAGTATCCCTTCACTCGCGGCGTGCAGACCACGATGTACCGCGGCCGCCTGTGGACCATGCGTATGTTCGCCGGCTTTGGCAGCGCCGAAGAGACCAACGCTCGCTACAAGTACCTGCTGTCCCACGGGGAAACGGGCCTCTCGGTGGCCTTTGACTTTCCCACGCTCTACGGTTATGACACCGATCACCCGCTGGCCGCGGGCGAGTTCGGCAAGTGCGGCGTGGCCGTCTCGTCACTGAAGGATATGGAGATCCTGTTCGACGGCATTCCCGTCGACCAGGTCACCACATCGATGACCATCAACGGCCCCGCTGCGGTCATCTGGGCGATGTACATCGCCGCCGCGGAAAAGCGCGGCATCCCCATGGCCAAACTGGGCGGAACGATCCAGAACGACATCCTCAAAGAGTACATTGCCCAGAAATCGTGGCTTTTGCCGCCAGCGCCGTCGATGCGCCTGATCGTCGACACGTGCGAGTTCGGGGCTCAACACCTGCCGCGCTGGAACACCATCTCCATCAGCGGCTACCACATCCGCGAGGCCGGGTCCACCGCGGCGCAGGAGCTGGCCTTTACCCTGGCCGACGGCCTGGCCTATGTGCAGGCGGCCATCGACCGCGGGCTGGAGGTGGATTCCTTCGCGTCGCGGCTGTCCTTTTTCTTTAACGCCCACAACGATTTCTTTGAAGAGATCAGCAAGTACCGCGCCGCGCGGCGCATCTGGGCGCGCGAGATGCGCGAACGTTTCCACGCCCGCGACCCGCGCTCCTGGTGGCTGCGCTTTCACACGCAGACCGCCGGCTGCTCGCTCACCGCGCAACAGCCGGAGAACAATATCGTCCGCACCACCATCCAGGCCCTGGCAGCGGTGATGGGCGGCACGCAGAGCCTGCACACGAACTCGATGGACGAGGCCCTGGCCCTGCCCTCCGAGACGGCGGTGCGCATCGCCCTGCGCACGCAGCAGATCATCGCCCACGAAAGCGGCGTGGCCAACTCGGCTGACCCGCTGGGCGGCAGCTACCTGGTCGAGTCGTGGACCAACCGCCTCGAGCGCGAGGCCTATGACTATTTCCAGCGCATCGATGCCCTGGGCGGCGTGATCCCGGCCATCGAGCAGGGCTTTTTCCAGCGCGAGATTGCCGCCAGCGCCTACCGCTACCAGAAGGAAATCGAGGAGCGCTCGCGCCTGGTCATCGGTGTCAATGAACAGCGCATGGAGCAGGAACCGGCCATTCCCCTGCTCAAGATGGACCCCGCCGGCGAGGCCCGTCAGCGGGAACGGCTCACGCGCCTCCGCCAGGAACGGGACAACGAACTGCTCCAGTCGCGGCTCACCGCCCTGCGCCAGGCGGCAGAAGGCCAGCACAACCTGATGCCGTTCATCCTCGATGCCGTGCGGGCCTACGGCACACTGGGCGAGGTCTGCGACGTGCTGCGCGGCGTCTTTGGCGAGTACCGCGAGTCGGCGATCATCTAGGGGGCAAGCAGATGGAGAAAAGAATCCGCGTTCTGATCGCCAAGCCCGGCCTCGACGGCCACGACCGGGGCGCTAAGGTAGTGGCCCGCGGCTTGCGCGATGCCGGCATGGAGGTCATCTACACCGGCCTGCGGCAGACCCCCGAGATGATCGCCGAGGCGGCCCTGCAGGAAGATGTCGACGTGGTGGGCCTGAGCCTGCTCTCGGGCGCTCATATGGCCCTGGTGCCGCGCGTGCTCGAGCTGCTCCAGGAGCGCGACCTGGGTGAGGTGATGGTTTTCGTGGGCGGCATCATTCCCGATGAAGACGCGCCTGCGCTGCGTGCATTGGGCGTAAGCGGCATCTACGGCCCCGGCACGCCGCTGGAGCGCATCGTCCAGGACATCCGTAACGCCGTGGGGCAGAATGGCTGATTCGCCCGCACTGGACGCGCTGGTCGACCAGGCCCTGGAGGGCAGCAGGCGCGCCATCTCCCGGCTGATGAGCGTGGTCGAGAACGGCGGGCCCGAGGCGCGTGCCGCCCTGGCCCGGCTCTACCCGCGCACCGGCCGGGCTCACCGCATCGGCGTGACCGGCTCGCCTGGTGCCGGCAAGAGCACGCTCGTCACCGAGCTGGCCAAGGTCTACCGGGGGCAGGGGAAACGGGTCGGCATCGTCTCAGTCGATCCCACCAGCCCTTTCACCGGCGGGGCCCTGCTGGGCGACCGCGTTCGTATGCGCGACCTCGCGCTCGATCCTGCGGTGTTCATCCGCAGCATGGCCACCCGTGGCAGTCTGGGCGGGCTGGCGCGGGCCACTGCCGACGTGGTGGACGTGCTTGATGCGGCTGGCTTTGACCCGGTGCTCATCGAGACGGTCGGCGCGGGGCAGAGCGAGGTCGACATCGCGCGCACCGCCGACACCACTATCGTCATCGAGCTGCCCTCGGCCGGCGACGAGATCCAGGCCTTTAAGGCCGGCATCCTGGAGATCGCCGACGTTCTCGTGGTGAACAAGGCCGACCTGCCCGGGGCGGACAACGCCATGGCGGCGCTGAGGGCGATGCTCGACCTGGGCCAGGCGCAGACCGTACGCCATCATGGTGAGAGCGTAACCATCGCCGGCGTGTCCGCGGCGACAGGTTCAGAGCAAGACTGGGCCACACCGCTGCTCAAGACCAGCGCTCTGCGCGGCGAGGGTATCGCCGAGCTGGTCCGGGCCGTGGAGGAGCACTACCAGTATCTGGCCGAGAGCGGGCGGCGGCAGCAGTACCATCGGGCGCGGGTGGAGGAGCAGTTGCGCCGCATCCTGCGCCAGGAGCTGCTGGGCCGGCTGCTGGCGCGGCTGCCAGAGGCCGAGCTGGCCGCCGCGGTGGACCGCGTGGCGACACGTCAGGAGGATCCTTACTCGGCGGCCGAGACTCTGATCGCCCGGGCATCCTGACCCTCATAGGAGCAGACAAGTGACCATCAATGGCACCAGAATCAGGCTGCGTCGTATCGAGCGCAGCGACATTCCGACCTTTGTGCGCTGGTTCAACGATCCGGAGGTGCGCCAGGGGTTGCTGATGTACCTGCCGATGTCGCTGGCCGGAGAGGAAAAGTGGTTCGAGCACCAGGTAGAAACCGACCGGCTCATCTTTGGCATCGAAACGCTCGCGGGCCAGCTCATCGGCAACCTGGGCATCGAGCCGGTGGACTGGAAGAACCGCAATGCCGAGATCGGCATCGTGATCGGGGAAAAAGAGTACTGGAATCAGGGCTATGGCACCGAAGCCATCGTCACTGTGCTGCGCTTTATGTTCACCGAAATGAACCTGCACCGGGTGATGCTGCGCGTGTTTGACTTTAACCATCGCGCCCAACGCTGCTATGAAAAGTGCGGCTTTGTGCTCGAGGGGCGGCTGCGCCAGTCGTTCTATCACCAGGGGCAGTATTGCGACGAGCTGGTGATGGGCCTGCTGCGCGACGACTATCTGAAGGACCACCCGCTGGCATAGCGGGTCTGCCCGATCCCTGGGAGGTGCATCGTGGCGGTTACATTGTACGGGGAGATGGCGCTGATCGCCGGCACTGGGAATCCCGAGTTGGCCAGCGAGATCAGCGCGCATCTCAAGACACCACTGGTCGGCCGCGAAATCATCGACTATCCAAACGAGAACATCTTTATCCGGCTGGAACGCAGCGTCCGCTCGCAGGACGTCTTTATCATTCAGCCAACCTGCTCGCCGGTGAACCGCAACATCATGGAACTGCTGATCATGATCGATACGGTCAAGCGGGCCTCGGCCGGGCGGATCACCGCGGTGATCCCTTACTATGGCTATGGCCGCACCGACAAGAAGGACCAGCCGCGCGTGCCCATCACGGCCCGCCTCATCGCCGATATGATTGGCACGGCCGGCGCCGACCGGGTGCTGCTCATCGACCTGCATGCCCAGCAGTTGCAGGGCTTTTTCAGCATCGCTGTCGACGAGATCAGCGCCTTTCCCATCCTGGCCAAGTACTGGCTGGAGAAGCGGCTGAAGAACGCGGTGGTGGTCGCCCCCGACGTGGGCGCGGCCAAGCGCTCACGCAACTTTGCCGAGGTGCTCGACGTTCCCCTGGCCATTATCGAAAAGCGCCGCCTGAGCAACCTGCCCGAAAGCAAGGCCTTTAACGTCATCGGCCACGTCAAGGGCATGCACGCCATTATCTATGACGACGAAATCGATACCGCTGGAACGCTGATGGAAGCAGCCCATGCGCTGCGCAAGCGCGGCGTGCTCAGCGTCTCGGCCTGCGTGACCCACGCCGTACTCTCTCCGCCGGCGATGGAGCGCATTCGCAAGGCCCGACTGCAGGAACTGGTGGTGACCAACACCATCCCGCTCAAGCCGGAAAAGCGCCTGCCCAACATCAAGGTGCTCACCGTGGCCGGGCTGGTGGGCGATGTCATCGACAGCATCCACCGCGGCCAGTCCGTGGGCACAGCCATCGACAAACACGAAGAGGCCTGTGGCCTGCCGGCAGTGAATGACGACTAGCGGCACACCAGAGCGGGTCGGGTGGCGCTTCTGAGCCAGAGAGCACCCTTCGTTCGGCTACAACCGTCCAAAAGGCAGAGCGGTCACGCCCTCGCCCAGAGGCAGGGTGATGTCGCCGGTGTGGATCACCCACCCGGGCTGAATTGCCTTGCCCAGGTCCCGCCTGAGCGCGGCGATCTGGTAGGCCATATCCGGTCTCGGCGTGGCCGAGGCCTTGGCTTCGATGGGCACCAGCCCGGCCCGGGTTTCGACCAGCAGGTCCACCTCTGAACCTATCGCGGTGCGCCAAAAGTGCAGTGCTGGCTGCTCTCCGCGGTGCCACAGCGCCTTCCATACCTCGGCAACGACCAGGTTCTCCAGAATAGCTCCGGCCATCGGCCCGGCCGCGGCATGCTCCGGGTCGCGCAGGCCGACCAGGTAACACAACAGCCCCGAATCCGTAAAGTACACCTTGGGCGTCTTGACCAGCCGTTTGCTCAGGTTGGCATAGTAGGGCCGCAGTACCAGCACCTGAAAGGAAGCCTCCAGAATCGACAACCAGTCCCTGGCCGTGTTGACGGAGACGCCCACGTCGCGCGCCAGGCCGCTCAGGTTCAAGAGCTGGGCACACCGGGCCGCCAGTGCACGCAAAAAGGCCTGGAACTGGCTCAGGTCGCCCACGTTGCGCAGGTTGCGCACATCGCGCTCGAGGTACGTCTGGACATAACTGGCCTGCCACAGCCGTGCCTCCCTCGTCGGGCTGGCCGCCAGCTCGGGATAGTAACCGCGCAGGATCTGCTTCCAGAGAGCCGGTGCAGTCTGGCTGTGTGCCGAAGGCATGGATTGACCCTCCCAGGGCAGGGGGCGTTCCGGCTGGCCGACGAGCTCGCGGTTTGAGAGAGGCAGCAAACGCAGCACCGCCGCTCGCCCTGCCAGGCTCTCACTGACGCGCTCCATCAGCAGCAGGTTCTGCGAACCGGTCAGGATGTACTGCCCGGCGGCGCTGCGCCTCTGGTCAATGCGCTCCTTGATGTAGGGCAGCAGGTCCGGCGCATACTGCACCTCGTCCAGGATCACCGGAGGAGGATGCAGCTCCAGAAAGCCGCGCGGGTCGATGCTCGCGGCTGCACGCACGTCCGGCGGCTCGAGCGATACGAGCCGCACGCTGCCTCCGTACAGCCTGTGCAGGAGGGTCGTCTTGCCCGACTGGCGCGGGCCAACCAGGACCACAGCCGGGAACTCGGCCGCTGCCTGACGCACCACCGGCTCGAGACTGCGCGGGATATAGTTGCTCATCGGTTGACCTCCAGTCTGTGCAATTGCGCAATTGTACTGCAAGTTTGCACGATGTGCAAATGGATCTTGACACCGGGCCCACGCCGGTGCCCACCAGTGGCAGCTTGGCCTTCGTTTGCACCCTGTGCTATAATCGCCCCATGCTGAAAGAACTGCTTGGCAAGATCGTCGGCGACGCCAACGAGCGCGAGATCAACCGCATGGCGCCGCTCATCGAGGAAATCAACGACCTCGAAGCGCAGTACCAGCCCCTCACCGACGAGCAGCTACAGGCCCTCACCGCCGGCTTTCGTGCCGAGGTGCGCGAGGCCACCGCGGACCTGGCGGCGGACGTGGCCGACCTGCAAGCGCGTCTGACCGCCGAGCCGGACGCCGATGACCGCCGTGCGCTCGGTCTCGAGCTGGAGACGGCTCGCAAGAGGCTGCGCGACGCGGAGGAAGAGGTGCTGTCCGAAATCCTCCCCCGCGCCTTTGCCGCCGTGCGTGAGGCAGCCCGGCGCACCCTCGGCGAACGCCACTTTGACGAGCAGCTCAAGGGCGGCATCGTGCTGCACCGCGGCAAGATCGCCGAAATGCGCACCGGGGAAGGCAAGACCCTCGTCGCCACCCTGCCCCTCTACCTCAATTCGCTGCTGGGTCACGGCGCCCACCTGGTCACGCCCAACGACTATCTCAGCAAGTTCGGCGTGCAGTGGATGGGCCCGGTGTACCACTTGCTCGGCGTGTCGGTCGGGGTCATCCAGTCGGCAGCGGAGAACCCGATGCTGGGCTCTTTCGTCTACGACCCGGCCTATCCGGCAACGGACGACCGCTACCAGCACCTGCGCCCCGTACAGCGCCGCGAGGCCTACCTGGCCGACATCACCTACGGCACGAACAACGAGTTCGGCTTTGATTACCTGCGCGACAATATGGTCTGGGACCTCAACCAGTGCGTGCAGCGCGAGCTGTTCTATGCCATCGTCGATGAGGTCGACAACATCCTCATCGATGAGGCGCGCACGCCGCTAATCATCTCTGGACCGGCCGAAGAGTCGGGGCACGAGTACTCGCGGCTGGCCAGCATCGTGCAGAGCCTCAAGCAGACCCACTTCTCCGTCGAGGCGCCCCACGCGTTCGAGATCGCACCGGGCAAGTCCAGCGAGATCAGAATCGAGTTCGCGCCCAAGATCCCGGGCAAAGTGTCTGGCACGCTCGTTATCCACTCGAACGACCGGCGCCTGTCGCACATCGAGATCCCGCTGCGCGGCGGCGATGCCAGGTCGAAGGACAGCAACACCGGACACGAGGCCGGCCTGGTGGCCACCGGGGCCTGCATCCGCGTCGACAAATCGCCCATCGACTGGGGCGTGGTCCGGCCCGGCGGTAGCGAGTCGGTCTACCTGCGCATCGATAACGTCTCCGAAACCGAACCGCTACGCATCACCTCGCTCGAGACGGGCGACTATGTGGTCGACGAAAAGGCCCGCCAGGTGACGCTCACCGAGGGCGGCATCGAGCACGTGCAGCGCCTGCTCAATGTGGGCGACCTCTACCAGGACGGGCAGACCCACTGGCTGGCCGACCTGGAGAACGCCCTGCGCGCCAACGTGCTCTACCAGCGCGACCGCGACTATGTGATCAAGGACGGCCAGGTTATCATCGTCGACGAGTTCACCGGCCGCCTGATGTACGGCCGCCGCTACTCCGAGGGCCTGCACGAAGCCATCGAAGCCAAAGAGAGGGTGGACGTCAAGCAGGCCAGCCTGACCCTGGCCACCATTTCCTTCCAGAACTATTTCCGTATGTACAGCAAGCTCGCCGGAATGACCGGAACTGCGGCCACCGAAGCCGAAGAGTTCCAGCGCATTTACTCGCTGGATGTGACCACCATCCCCACCCACCGGCCGATGATCCGCCAGGATATGCCCGACCAGGTCTACAAGACCGAAAAAGCCAAATTCCGTGCCGTGGTCCAGGAGATCAGAGAGCTGAGCGATTCGGGGCGCCCGATCCTGGTCGGCACCACCTCGGTCGAGACTTCGGAAATGCTCGCCGGCCTGCTGGACCGTGAAGGCATCAAGCGCTATCAGGTGCTCAACGCCAAGCAGCATGAGAAAGAAGCCATCGTGGTGGCCCAGGCGGGCCGCTCCGGCGCCGTGACCATCGCCACCAACATGGCCGGCCGCGGGGTGGACATCTTGCTCGGCGGCAAACCCGATGGTCTGGCCCGCGAAACGCTGCGCAAGCAGGGCGTCGACCTGACCCAGGTCGATCCCGAGGTCTGGCAGCGCGAGCTGGAGAAGGCTCGCGTGGCCTGCGCCGAGGACAAGGAAAGGGTCGTGGCCGCTGGCGGCCTGCACGTTATTGGCACCGAACGCCACGAAGCGCGGCGCATCGACAACCAGTTGCGCGGCCGCGCCGGCCGGCAGGGTGACCCCGGCTCGTCGCGTTTCTTTGTCTCGCTCGAAGACGACCTGATGAAGCGCTTTGGCGGCGCCACCGTGGCCGGCCTGATGGACCGCCTCGGCGTCGACGAGAGCATTCCCATCGAGCACTCGCTCATCAGCAGCTCCATCGCCAATGCCCAGGTCAAGGTCGAAGGCTACAACTTTGACCTGCGCAAGCACCTGCTCGACTATGATGATGTGGTCAATGAGCAGCGCCGGATCATCTACGAGCAGCGCCGGCTGGTGCTCACTTCGGATCGCCTGAAAGACACCATTCTGGGCATGGTTCAGGACGAGCTGCGTGCTCTGGTGGCCGTGCATACGGCCGGCGACCCGAGCGAATGGAACCTGCCCGGCCTGCTGCAGGCCGCGCGCACGATCCTGCCCATCGCTGAGAAGGACCGCCCGCAGTGGCAGGACCTGAGCAGCGCCGAGATCGAGGCCCAGTTGGTCGAGATGGCAGCTCGCTACTATGAGCAGAAGGAGCAGCAGCAAGGCGAGGCGACGATGAGGCAGCTCGAGCGCCTGCTGATGCTGAACTCGATCGACCGGCTGTGGGTGAGGCACCTCACTGCCCTCGACGAGCTGCGCGAGGGCATCGGCCTGCGGGCCATCGCTCAGCGCAACCCGCTGGTCGAGTACAAGCGCGAAGCGTTTGATATGTTCGAAGAGCTCAAGGCAGCCATCTCTAGCGAGGTGGCACACCGCGTCTACTTTGCCTCCCTGGTTCGACAGCCTGTGCGCCGCGAGGCAGCGCAGCCGGCGCGCCGGCCCGGGCAGAACGCCCGCTCCGGCGCTGTGCCGACGCGCAGCCCTCTGGCCGCCGCGGCCGCGCCGGCGCGCAAGCCGGCCGCTGCCGCCACGGTGGGCCGCAACGATCCCTGCCCCTGTGGCAGCGGCAAGAAGTACAAGAACTGCTGTATGCGTCACTGATTCGGTTTCGACATCCGTTGTGGTGGGAGAGAGACTATGACCATTTCGTCGTTCGTCGAGCTGATGGCCGAGGCCAAAAAGGCCGGGCCGCGCATGGTGGCCATCGCC
>MWCV01000022.1 GCA_002070215.1 Chloroflexi bacterium ADurb.Bin180
GCCGACGTGCTGGCGCGCTACCACCGGTTGATGGGCGATGACGTGTTCTTCCTCACGGGAACGGATGAGCACGGCCAGAACATCGAGCGCATCGCAGCCGAGAAAAAGGTCACTCCGAAAGAGTACTGCGACGAAGTGGTGGCGCAGTTCCGCGGAGCGTGGCGAACGCTGGACATCTCCAACGACTATTTCGTGCGTACCACTGACGAGCGCCATATCCAGGCCGTGGGCAAGTTCGCCACAGCCCTGCTCGCGTCGGGCGACGTCTACCGGGACCAGTACAAAGGCTGGTATTGCCCGCGCTGTGAGGCCTTCTTCCAGCCAGAGGAGCTGCTGCCAGAGCACCTGTGTCCCATCCACAAGCGCAGTTGCGAATGGACCGAAGAGGAGAACTACTTTTTCGCCCTGTCACGCTACCAGGAGCGGCTGATGGACCTGGTTGGCGAGACTGACTTTGTGCTCCCAGAGACCCGCCGCAACGAACTGCTGGGCGTGCTCAAACAGGGTCTGCAGGACTTTTCCATCTCGCGGGAGCGCGTGCACTGGGGCGTGCCCCTGCCAGGCGACCCAAAGCAAGTGCTCTATGTGTGGGTCGACGCATTGCTCAACTATATCACCGCTATCGGTTACGGCGACGACGAAGCGACCTTCAAGCGCTACTGGCCGGCCGATGTGCACCTGATGGCCAAAGAGATCATCCGTTTCCACTGCCTGTATTGGCCGGCAATGCTGATGTCCGTCGGGCTGCCCGTACCGAAGCGAGTTTTCGCCCACGGCTGGCTGACCAAGGATGGCCAGAAACTGAGCAAGACTACCGGCAATGTCATCGATCCCTTCGACCTGGCCAGACGTTTTGGATCAGACGCGGTCCGTTACTTTTTCCTGCGCGAGGGTTCGTTCGGAGCGGACTGGGACTATACCGAAGCGGCGTTCATTCGCCGCTACAATGCGGACCTGGCCAACGACCTGGGCAATCTGCTGAACCGCACCGTGCAGATGGTGGTGCGCTACTTTGACGGCAGGGTTCCCGCTCCGTCCGGCGAGTCTACAGATGCTGACCGCCAGCTTGTCGAGCCAGCGGCTGCGCTGCGAGGTAACCTGGAAAGGGCGTTGGAAGCGGATGCGCTGCAGGATGTTCTCATCCTGCCTGGCAGTCTCGTGGTCGAGGCCAACAAGTATGTGCAGGCGACCGCACCGTGGGAGTTGGCCAAGGCGCGCAAGAGCGGCGACGAGCATGCCGGCCGACGGCTGGCTACGGTCTTGTACAACCTGATCGATGTTCTGCGCCTGCTCGGTTATGCCTTCGCTCCGGTGATGCCGCGCAAAGGTCCCGAGCTGCTGGCACAGATTGGCTTGTCAGCCCGCATCGAGGGCGGGTGGGCAGAACAGATGCGGATCGGGGCCTACCCCGCAGGCACAGTCGTCAAGCCGGGAGCGGTGCTCTTCCCCAAGTACCAGGTCGAGGCGAACTAGTCCTCCGCGCGCCCCTCGGAACGCAGGAACGCTTCGGTCTCGCCAAGAGTCGGCAGCCCGGGTCTTCCGCCCAGGGCCAGGCAGTTGAGGGCCGCGACGGCATTGGCAAAGGTGGCGGTTCGGTGCGGCGGCCAACCCCGCAGCAGGCCGTAGATGAATGCCCCGTGAAAGGCATCGCCCGCACCGGTCGTGTCGAGGGCGTTGACTCGAAAGCCCGGCACGCGCACGCTCTCATCGCGGCTGCGGTACAAACACCCCCGCGCGCCCAGTGTGGTGACCACCAGGCGCGTCCCGCCCTTTAGCAGTCTGCCCACCGCCGTCTCCAGGTCGCTCTCGCCCGAGTATGCGGTCGGAAACAGCGAGTTGGTGATCAGCACATGCACCCACGGCAGGAGATCCTCAAGGCCCGGCCGGGGACGGTTGGCGTCGAGCACAACAGTGCCGCCCGCCTCGTGCACGATCCTGGCTGCCTCAATTGCTGCCGCCATATGGTGGCCGTCCAGGTGGAGAAAAGGCGCGGCCGCAATGTAGTCGCGGTCTCTTTTGTCGAGCTGCAGAGGAGTGGTTGTTCCCCGGTAGCACAGGATGACTCGCTTGGCGGTCTTGGTCTGAACCAGGGAGAAGCACACCGCCGAGCGTGCGCCCGGCTGCACGCGTAGTCTCTGGGTGTCAATGCCCTCCTGCTGAAAGGCGGCCAGAGCCGAGCGTCCCGGTTCGTCGCCGCCCAGCGCGCCGATGTACCCCGTGCGCACGCCAAGGTGCGCCAGAGCGCTGAGGGCAGTCGCGACCGGGCCGCCGCCAGAGATAGCGAAATCGGACATAGATTCTGTAGGAGCGTCAAAGTCGGGGATGTGGTCGAGGATGCCCAGGTAATCCCACGAGCAGTAGCCCAGACCGATGACCTCACACGGCGGCATGATCAGAGTGACCCGCCCTGACGGGTTCCATCGCCTGTAGGCGCCTGTAGCATCGCCCTGAGCTGCCCCTCGCTCAGAGTGGGGATGCCCAGCTCCTCGGCTTTGGCCAGCTTGCTGCCAGGGTTCTCACCCAGGAGCAAGAAATCAACCTTCTTGCTCACGGTGTCGACCACTTTCCCGCCATTGGACGTAACCAGTTGCGTGGCCTGCTCGCGGCTGAGCGAAGGCAGCGTGCCTGTGATAACGAATGCCTTGCCGGACAGAGGGCCCGTCGCCGCAGCCCTTGGCGCCTCACCCTCCATCCGCACTCCGCCGCGCTTGAGCTTGGCCAGGATCCGGCGTGCCTGCTCGCTGGCGAAAAAGTCCACTACGTTGGCAGCGTTGACCGGTCCAACCCCGGGGATTTGCTGCAATTGCTCGGCCGTCGCCCGGCCGAGCTCGTCGACGGAGCTCACATGATGCGACAACACCTCGGCGACGACGTCACCGATGCCGCGGATGCCGAGTGCCGCCAGGAGACGGGGCAGAGGGCGGGCCTTGCTGGCGGAAATCGAGTCGAGCAGGTTCTGCGTGCTCTTCTCAGCAAAGCCGGGCAGGGCAAGGATGTCCTCGGGCCGGAGAAAGTACAAATCGGCCAAGTCGTGCAGCAGTCCCCGGTCGACAAACAGCTGCGCGAGGCGTTCGCCAAAGCCATCAATGCCCATCACCGCCGCCCAGTGGATGATGCGCTGCACGGCCTGGGCCGGGCAGGCCGGGTTCACGCAGTAGACGGCGACCTCGCCTTCAGACTTGACCGCCGGAGAATGACAGACGGGACACTCTTTGGGCAAGGTGATGACCGTCTCGGCTCCAGTGCGCAACTCCACGAGAGGCCGCTCTACCTGAGGGATCACATCGCCGGCGCGCTTGACAACCACGATGTCGCCCACGCGGATATCCTTGCGGGCAATGTCCTCAAAGTTGTGCAGGGTTGCTCGCTCGATGGTGACTCCGCCCAGCTCCACAGGTTCGAGGATGGCAAAGGGGTTGAGCGTGCCCGTTCGCCCGACGTTGATGCCCAGTTCCTTGAGCCGGGTTGTGGCCTGACGGGGCGCGAACTTGAACGCCAGCATGCCACGAGGGTCCTTGCCCACCACACCAAGGTCCTCCTGAACGGTCAGGTCATTGACCTTGAACACCACGCCGTCAGCCTCGTAGGGCAGGTCATCGCGGCCGGCCATCCACCGTTCGGCGTACGCCAGGGCGCTATCCAGGTCATCGTGCAGCGCGGCATCCTGGTTCACCGGAAAGCCGAGCTGGCGGAGGTACTGCAAGACCTCCCACTGCGTGCGGGGAACAGGGCCGCTGCTGCTGATGATCGAGTAGACCCACAGCCGAATACGCCTGGAGGCGGTGACCGCAGGATCCAGTTGGCGCAGACCACCGGCGGCGGCGTTGCGGGGGTTGGCGAAGGTCTTTTCGCCCTTCTCGACCTGAGCCCGGTTGAGCTCCTTCAGGTCCGAGATCCTCATATAGGCCTCGCCGCGCACGACCAGCCTGGAAGGCGCAGCGTGGCCGTCGGAGGGGAGGGGGATGCGCAAAGGAACAGAGGGTACGGTGCGCAGGTTGGCAGTGATGTCCTCTCCCACATCCCCGTCGCCTCTGGTGGCGCCGAGCGCAAAGACGCCATCCTCATAATGTAGGACCACCGTCAGGCCATCGATTTTGGGTTCGACCACGAACTGGGGACGGTAGGACGAGGGCAGAAGCCTGGCTATTCGGTCGTACCAGGCGCGCACCTCAGCCTCGCTGACAGCGCTGGCGAGGCTGAGGACAGGTGACGGGTGCCGCACTTTGACGAACTGTGCCTGAGGCTCCCCACCGACCCGCTGGGTCGGCGAGTCCGGCGTAACCCATTGCGGGTGTTGCGCCTCTAGCTTCTGCAGGCGTTCAAACAGTGCATCGTACTCGGCATCGCTGATCTCGGGAGCGTCCTGCACATAGTACAGGTAAGCGTGGTGCCGGATCGCCGCCCTCAGCTTTTCAAGCTGCTCCTTCTCGTCATTCGCTGTCATGCCGTCCCCGCCCAGCGATCGTCAGGTTCTTACCTGCGGATGTCGGGAAGCCACGCGCGGAATGGCTGGTACTCGCCAAAGTCGCGGATGATGCTCACCGAGTCCTCGCCGGTGTTGGACACGACCACCTGGTTGGTGAGCGGATTCACGGCGATGCCCCGGAAGAGCCCCGCGCCCACCCCGAGGGTGAGCGCCCAACGACCTTCGTCAGCGTCATAGACGTAGACCACGTTGCCCGTGGCGCTGCAGACAAAGACGTTGTTGGTGCGGGGATTGACCGCTACTGCATCCAGGCCGCTGACGACAGGCGGCGAAAGCGTGGCGATGACCGAGTCGGTGCTGCCATCGAGAACAACCAGCTTGCCACTGGTGGTGGCCACATAGATGCGGTCGGTAACCGAATTCACGGCCACACCATAGGGCGCCGGCGCCGGAACCTGGTCGTTGTAGGAAAGGTTGATCGTCTTGACCACCGTCTGGGTAACGCCGTCGATGATGGCGATGCCCCCAGCGTTGTCGGCAGGATAGCCACGGAAGGTAAGGTAGACGCGATTGGTGCGCGGGTTGACCGCGATTTGACCGGGCACCGGGCCAACAGGTATCGTCTTGATCGCAGCGAGGGTGTCGCCGTTGATGAGCGTGACTGAGTTGAGAGCCGTATTGGCGACATAGATGGTGTTCGTGCTGGTCAACACCGCTACTGCGCCAGGTGCCGCGCCTTCTGGCAGGGCAACCTCGTCAATGTGCCGGTTAGAACACGAGTTAAAGACGCTCATGCTGTTGCTGGCAGTGTTGACCACGTAGAGGCGGCACTGATCCGGGTCGGCAGCAAGGCTGGTCGGCCGATCCCCTCCCGACGGCAGTTGGGTCTTGCGCCAGTTCAGAAAGCCATCCAGGCTGGTGATGGTATCCTCGCCGCTGTTGGCGACAAAGAAGCGGTTCAGTCCGTACAGCACTGCTACACCCTGAGGCTGCCGCCCGACTGGCAGCGTCTGCACCACGGCAATAGCTGGGGTTGCCGTGGGCTTTGGAGTAGCGGTTGGGAGGCGGGTGGCGGTGGGAGTCGCGGTGGGCGGAGCGGCTCCTTCCTCTTCGATCCAGATATCGTCAATGTAGAGCTGATCCTGGCCACCGGATTTGACGTTCTCGCCCTCGACAAAGATCGTCAGCCGGTCGCTTTTGGCTTCGACCAGGGCGTTGATCTGTACCCACTCCTTATCCTGTCCGTGCCACGGGGCCCAGACAATGTCGGTTGACTTGGGATTGGCTCCACCGGCAGGATGAACACCGATGCGCTTGCGGATCTTGTCGTTCTGCACTGCGCTACCGATGCCACCATAGATACTATAGACCCACACGTGGACGGTGTATTTCTTGCCCGCCTGGATGCTGGCCGAGCCCGCGGAGGTTAGCGCGGTGGTCTGCAGTATGCCGGCATACCAGGGTGAATTGTCACCCCAGATTTGCTGGCTGGCGACGCCCTGGTGCTTGTGCAGCGTCGAGCGAAGGAACTGGGGGCTGGAGGTCGGGTTCAAGTCGTAGGGCACCCACGATTGCGCTACCTGACCCGAACCATAGATGTAGAAGGGGCCCTCAAAGTCACCGTTCAAGAGAACTGCGCCCAGCGACCGGGCCTGCTGAGCTCGGCCCGGCAGTACTGCCAGGAGAACCAGACACACTGCTGCTAGAGCGACAACACCCGTTCGACGCCTGTTCATTGCCAACCTCCTCACTGTGTGCGATCAGCAACAGGAGTTAGTATAGCACAGAAAATGACGCCGCGCAACGGCGCGCAACGCCGGCGAGTTACCGGGCAGGACGGTTTGTCATTTGGCTTTTTTTGGGATAGAATCGGCCCGATTCCGCGGGCGATACGTCCGTGCAGGAGGCGACAAATGAATCTGGCCAAGCTGATCCGCGATGTCCCCGATTTTCCGGTGAAGGGTGTCCTCTTCAAAGACATCACCACCATGATCAAGGACCCTGATGCCTTTCAGGAAGCCATCGATGCGCTAGTGGATCGCTACATTGACCAGGACATTGACCTGGTGGCGGCAATCGAGTCGAGGGGCTTTATCTTTGGCGCGCCGATGGCCTACGAGCTGGCGGCGGGATTCATTCCCATTCGCAAGCCGGGCAAACTGCCTGCGGACAAGATCAGCGCGAGCTATACCCTCGAGTACGGTACCAACACCCTGGAGATTCACAAGGATGCTATCCGGCCGGGGCAGCGCGTCCTGCTGGTTGACGACGTGCTGGCGACCGGTGGGTCGGCCAAGGCGGCTGCCGAGCTGATCGAGAAGCTGGGCGGCAAAGTCGTCGGGATCGTGTTTCTTGTGGACATAACTTTCCTCAAAGGAATGGAGAAGCTGCGCGGTTATGATGTCTTCTCCCTGATCAAGTTCTAGGTGGTGCAGGCAATCAATGATGAACGCGGGCAAAGTCAAAGAGCTTAGGGCCCAGCGCGAGCACCTTCAGACCGAGCTCAAGCGCCTCAAGATGTACCTTGAAGATGAAGTCGAACGCGTGATTGATGGCGGTGAGGACTCGGTTGACGCCGCCTCAGATCTCTATGAGCGCGAGAAGACGCTTTCCATCATCGGTACCTTGGAGAAGAGGCTGAGCGCCATTGAGCACGCCCTCCAGCTGGCGGTGAAGGGCGAATACGGCATCTGCGAAGTGTGCCACCTGCCGATTGACCCGGCAAGGCTGGAGGCAGTTCCATCGACAACGACCTGTGTCCGCTGTCAGGAGAAACTGGAGCGTTCGCAGCGCCGCAGGGTGCCAACCGCCTTGGCTATGCGGGGAGAGGAATGAACGCTAACGAGTGACATCAGCAATGTCACTCGTTTATTGTGAGCGGGGGTTAGGCCCCCAAAGGAGGAGGCAATTGGCCAAGATGACCGAAATCCGCTGGCACGGGCGTGCCGGGCAAGGCATCGTTACAGCCAGCGAGCTACTGGCGGAAGCGGCCCTGAAGGAGGGCAAGTACTTCCAGGCGTTTCCCGAGTATGGCCCGGAGCGCATGGGCGCACCGATCAAGGCCTACACTCGCATTAGTGACGAGCCGATTGAGATCCACTACCAGATCCTCAACCCTGAGGTCGTGGTGGTGGTGAATCCCAACTTGCTCGGCGTGATTGATGTCACGGAAGGGCTCGCGGCCGATGGCGTTCTGGTGGTGAACACTCCCGAGAGCCCGGCGCAGGTCCGGCAGCGGCTGCATCTGGTTGGCAAGAAGGTCAGGGTCTTTGCGGTTGACGCGACGCGTATTGCCCTGGAGACAATCAGGCGGGATATCCCAGCCACCTTGATGCTCGGTGCGGTCATCCGTGCGGCAGGGCTGGTTAAGGTGGAGAACACACTCCACCTGATAGAGGAAAAGCTGGGCGCCAAGCTCCGCTCCGAAGTTGTGCAGAGCAACGTGACGGCGCTGCGACGGGCGTACGAAGAAGTTCAAGAAGGGTAGTGACAAATGGCCAAAGCGAATGCCACGTGGAAAGAAGCCAATATCGCCGGAATGGTGCTGGAGCCCGGTTCGGCTGCGGAATACGAGACCGGGACCTGGCGCGTGCAGCGCCCGGTGCACGACGCCGGCAAATGCACTCACTGCATGATGTGCTGGGTCTTTTGCCCTGACTCGTGCATCATCGTCAAGGACGGGCGCTGGCAGGAATTCGACTACTTTCACTGCAAGGGCTGTGGAATCTGCGCCAGCGTCTGCCCGGTCAAGGTCGAGGCGCACGAGGTGACGGGCAAGCCCGGCAAGGTCATTCAAATGACCGATGAGAAGAAGTGATGGATAGGAGGAACAGCAACATGGTTGTTTCGACGAAACGGGCCCTGGAGGGGGCACACGCCTCGGCGGAGGCGATGCGCCAGATCAATCCCGATGTCGTAGCTGCCTATCCGATCACCCCTCAGACGGCCATTGTGCAGACCTACTCTCAGTATGTTGCTGATGGCGAAGTAGACACCGAGTTCATCGCCGTCGAAAGCGAGCACGCGGCGATGAGTGCCTGTATCGGCGCGGCCGCAGCAGGCGGGCGAGTAATGACTGCCACTGCAGCCAATGGACTGGCATTGATGTGGGAGGAGCTCTACATCGCGGCCTCCATGCGATTCCCCATCGTCATGTCGTGCGTGAACCGCGCCCTGTCAGCTCCGCTGAACATCCACTGCGATCACTCGGATTCGATGGGTGCTCGTGATGCGGGATGGATTCACCTCTTTTCCGAGACCGGCCAGGAAGCCTATGACAATACGATTCAAGCGGTGAGGATCGCTGAGCACCCGGATCTTTTGCTGCCGGTGATGGTGATGCAAGACGGATTCATCACTGGCCACGCGGTAGAGCTGGTCGAAGTAGCCGACGACGCCAGTGTCAAGCACTTTGTCGGCAGCTACACTCCGCAGCACAGCCTGCTGGATATCGACCATCCGAAGACGTTCGGGGCCTGGGATCTCTACGATTACTACTTTGAACACAAGCGGCAGCAGACCGACGCGCTGAGCAAGGCGATGAAGGTCATCGTGGACGTCGGCGATGAGTTTGGGCGCACCTTTGGTCGCAAGTACGGCGCCTTCGAGGCCTATGGTATGGATGATGCCGAAATGGCCATCGTGGTTCTCAGCTCGACCGCCGGCACGTGCCGCACCGTGATCAAGGAGTTCCGCAAGAAGGGCGTCAAGGTCGGCCTGCTAAAGCTGCGTGTTTTCCGGCCGTTCCCGGCAGACGAGCTGGCGGCGGCGCTGCGGGGCCTCAAGGCTGTGGCCGTGCTGGATCGGTCGATCAGCTTTGGCTCGATGCAGGGCGCGGGCCCGGTGTTTCTCGAGCTCTGCGCGGCGCTCTACGCTGCCGGCGTCAGGACAAAAGCAGTGAACTATATCTACGGACTGGGTGGACGCGACGTACTTCCCGCTGACGTCGAGCGGGTGGTCCAGGAACTGCAGCAACTCGCAGACACGGGTAAGGTCGCGTCGCTCGTGAGCTATCTCGGATTGAGGGAGTAGGAGTATGGCGATCAATCTTAAAGAACAGACTGCCAAGCCAGAGAGACTGGGTCCCGGTCACCGCTTTTGCGCTGGCTGCGCCGAACCCATCGTGATTCGCCAGATCCTCAACGCGATTGAAGAACCAGTCGTGGTAGGTGCCGCGACCGGCTGCACCGAAATCGCCACTTCGATGTACCCGACCACGGCCTGGAACGTGCCGTGGATTCACAATGCCTTTGAGAACGTTTCCACGACCATCAGCGGCGTAGAGTCGATGTACCGCTCGCTCGTTCGCCAGGGCAAGATCCCGGAACGCAATCTGCGCTTTGTGGCCATCGGCGGCGACGGGGCAACCTATGACATCGGCCTGCAATGGCTGTCTGGTGCTCTGGAGCGTGGTCATCGCTTCATCTACGTATGCCTCAACAACGAGGCATACATGAATACAGGTATCCAGCGCAGCTCGGCCACGCCTACGGGGGCACATACCACCACCTCGCCATCGGGCAGCGTCATCCCCGGGAAGGTGCAGTGGAGAAAGCCGCTCACCGAGATCATTGCTGCCCACCATATCCCCTACGTGGCTCAGGCATCGCCCAGCAACTGGCGCGACTTGATGGAAAAGGCACGCAAGGCGGCGGCGGCCAACGGGCCGTCGTTCTTGAACGTTCTCGCCAGCTGCAACAGGGGCTGGCGCCACGCTACCGACACCACCATCGACGTCATGCGCCTGGCTGTCGAAACCTGCTACTGGCCTCTATACGAGGTGGACAACGGTGTCTGGAAGCTGAATTTCAAGCCGAAGGAAAAGAAGCCGGTCGAGGAGTGGCTCAAGACGCAGGGTCGGTTCAGCCACCTGTTCCAACCGCAGTTCAGGCATGTGATCGAGGAGATCCAGGCGCGCGTCGATGAGGAGTGGGCGGCCCTGGTAAAGAAATGTGAGGCAGCCTAGTACGAACAGACCCTAGGTATCGCGAGGTGCCTAGGGTCTTATTTCGCCAGTGGATGGAGGCACTAGATGAGCAGGTTGGTCGTATCGAACCACCCGCTGATACGGCACAAAGTCACCTTGCTGCGCAGCAAAGACACAGAGCCGAAAAAGTTCCGCGAACTGATTCGCGAAGTGGCGATGCTGCTGGCCTATGAAGCCACGGCGGATCTGGGCCTGGAGGAATGTCTGGTGCAGACTCCACTGGCCAGCACCATCGGCTATGAACTGACTGACAAGATCGGTCTGGTACCCATCCTGCGCGCCGGACTGGGTATGGTCGAGGGAATCTGGGAGCTGATGCCTGCCGCGGAGGTCTGGCATATTGGGCTCTATCGCGATCACAAAAGTCTGCAGCCGGTGCAGTATTACAACAAGCTGCCGGTGCACCCGACGGTGCAGGTCTGCCTGATTCTGGACCCCATGCTGGCCACGGGCGGCTCGGCTGTGGCGGCGGTCGATGTGCTGAAGAAGTGGGGTGCCAAACGCATCAAGTATGTGGGCATCATTGGCGCCCCCGAGGGTGTCGAACGCCTCCGCACTGCCCACCCCGATGTGGATATCCATCTGGCGGTTCTGGACGATCACCTCACTCCCGCGCCCGTGAACGAGAAAGACCCTCCGCAGGGCTATATTGTTCCCGGGCTGGGTGACGCGGGGGATCGCCAGTTCGGTACTGGTTGAGCCGGAACTCGGGCCGGCCCGCGCCAAGCTATGCCCTACCTTGCCGTATTCCTGGTCGCATTTCTGCTGGCGCTCTTGACGACCCCGCTGGCTGCCAGACTGGGGCAGAAGTGGGGCCTGGTCGACTTGCCCGGCGGCCGCCGTCAACACAGCGGCGCAGTGCCGCGAACCGGCGGCTGGGCCCTGTTCGCACCCTTCCTCGTTGCCGCAGGGCTGGCGGCGTTCCTTGGGCCCCGGCTTCCCTCACCGGAGGGAATTGATCCCAACGAAGTGCGGCGTCTGGCGGGAATCCTGATCGGAAGCACGTTCGTGTTCGCGGTTGGCTTCTGGGATGACCGCCGCGAGCTCAAGCCTCGCCCCCAGCTCCTGGCGCAGGTGGCCGCCGGGTTGATCGCCGTAGCCGGGCTCCTGTTCATCGAGCGGGTGCGAGACCCTTTCACCGACCGGCTGATTGTGCTGCCCTATGCTCTGACCGTGCCGCTGACCGTCCTGTGGGTCATGGGAATGATCAACACGGTCAACTTTCTGGACGGGCTGGACGGTCTGGCTACCTGTGTGACCAGTGTCGTTGCTCTGGTACTATTCGTGCATATGTATCGGGCTGGCCAGTACAGCGTGTCCTTGCTGCCGCTGGCGCTTCTCGGCGCAACGCTGGGATTCCTGCCCTACAACTGGTATCCGGCGCGCGTGTTTATGGGGAGCACGGGCTCGTTCTTCCTGGGCTATGCGCTGGCCACGGTTTCTGTTGCCGGCGGTCCCCGCCTGGCCACCATGCTGCTGCTGTTGCTGGTGCCCATCGTGGATGTCGGCTGGTTGATCCTGTTGCGCACCCGCCGGGCTGGCACCTTTGTTCACGGAGACCGAAGACACCTGCATTTCCGGTTGGTGGACCTGGGGTTCTCCCAGCGCCAGGTAGTGCTGGCCTATGCCGGGCTCAGCGCGGCGTTCGGAGTGGTGGCCCTGGTGGTTGCATCACGGCTGCTCAAGCTGGCAGCGTTGATGGTCCTCGGGGGGGCGCTTGCGTTCGCCCTGGCGGCAGTGGCCAGGCGCAGCGAACCCCAGTAAGACAGTAGAGACAGCTAACCCACGGGCGCAGGCGCTCAGTCGCGATACTCCACTTTACGCTGCAGCAACACCTCGCCTGCCTTCTCCAACCCCAGCAAGAACAGCAGCACCGGGATATCCACCGCTACGGCCAATGCAAAGACAAAGGTGATGTAGGCAGCGCCCGTGGCCAGCCAGTCCCTGACCGAGGCAGGAACCTGGCGGACCAACCCCGACAGATAGACCGCAGCCGCCAGGAGACCCGTGAAGACCAGCACCGGCAGCCAGGGTTGGCGGTCCGACTCACTGGGCAGCATGGCGTTACTCACTGCGAACAGAACGTAGAGCCAGAGCAGGGCATCGGGGCTCTGGAGTGAGTCGGCCAGAGCGCGCAGAAGGGCACCGGCATTGAAGGGCTGCGGCAGTGTCACCTGCAGGCGCCATCGCGCCAGCAGCAGGATTGTGATGGCGCCGACCAGGAGGGGTGCCAGACCGATCAGGCTCTCGCGGACGGCATCGGAGCGGCGCACGTTCACCGAGCCAAGCTGCACTTCGCCCCCTTTGCGGATGTGCGGCAGCAGGGTCATGCCTTTGGTGGGGACATCGAGCAGGGTGGCCGCCAGCCAGTGACTGCATTCGTGGAGCACGACCCCTGGCAGGAGCAGGATGCAGAAGAGGACCACGGCGCCCTCGTCTCCGCCAAAGAACAAAAAGCCCACCCGATGGAGCACTTCGGTGAGCCAGCGATTGACGAGCACCAGGGCCGCGAACAGGCCAACAAGCCACAAAACGGTGGAGATGCTCATCGTCAGATCAGCCCGCAGGTCGCGAAGGCCCTCAGTGCGACAGCCTGGCGCCTGG
Organism: Chloroflexi bacterium ADurb.Bin180; assembly: GCA_002070215.1. Classification (NCBI taxonomy): domain Bacteria; kingdom Bacillati; phylum Chloroflexota; species Chloroflexi bacterium ADurb.Bin180. The sequence goes on from MWCV01000022.1 coordinate 13,017, forward strand.
TGAAGGTGAGTGGCATCGAGATCAGGCTAGCGTCTCTTGCTGGCCGCCGCCTGCCGGATGATCGGCACGAACTTGGCGGCGACGAGACTGGCGCCGCCCACGAGAGCGCCGTCGATCTCGGGTTGGCTCATGAATTCAGAGATGTTGTCGGGGCTCACGCTTCCGCCGTACTGAATGCGCACTGACTGTGCTGCGTGGGCACCATAGAGCTGGTTAATGGTACCGCGCACGGCGGTGCCAATGGTGCGGTTGGCGAGGTTGCCAGTGGCAGCCTTGCCTGTGCCGATTGCCCAGATGGGCTCGTAGGCGATGACCAGACCACTGACCTGAGCCGCCGCCAGGTCCGCCAGGGCGGCGCGAACCTGGCCGCTGACCACTGAATCAGTCAGACCAGCCTCGTTCTGGGTCAGGTTCTCACCCACGCAGACGATGGGGATAAGGCCATGCTTGAGCGCGGCCTTGACCTTGCGGTTCACGGACTCGTCGGTCTCACCGAAATACTGGCGACGCTCGGAATGGCCGATGATCACATACTGGCACAGTTCCTTGACCATCAGGGGCGAGACCTCGCCAGTGAACGCTCCCTGGTCCTCCCAGTGCATATTCTGGGCTCCCACTCTGAGGCCTGTGCCCTTCACCAGCTCGGCGACGACGCTCAGGCTGGTGAACGGCGGGCAGAGCACGCACTCGACCTCGCCCACCGCATCCAGGTCAGAGCGCACTTCGCGCACCAGAGTTGCGGCTTCGGTGACGGTCTTGAACATCTTCCAGTTGCCAGCGATGATCGGCTTGCGCATAGTTCCTCCTGCGACGGCCAGGGTGGTGATCTGGGGCTTGCCTTGAGACGGAACAAAGCGCCACAACGTGGCGCTCCGTCACTATACCACAATCTAGAGTTGCTGCCAATGCCACGATGACGAGAGTGTGGAAAAAGCGGGCGAGAGATGGGAGCACCCTGGTGCCTGTGCCTGGTAGTGCCAGGACTCCGGGCAACTACAGGCCTCGATAGGTTCGTAGTACAGGCTTTAGCCTGTCCCCACCCACTGACGCGATGAGACCGTCCGGAAGGGGAGCGCTAAAGCGCCTCTTCGCAGTAGCTCAGAGACCTACGGCAACTACGAACCTGTCGTTCACGCTCCCTGGGCAGTTATTCCACACTCTCATATGTGACGAGGGAGGTCTTTCCGTTGACAAGACCCCCTTGGTGAGCCATAATGGCTACCGATAACTGGTTTAGAGGATCGGATTGAAGGTCATCCTGACGCACGAGAATGCAGATTTCGATGCGCTGGCAGCACAACTGGCGGCAAGTATGCTGTACAGCGGGGCCATTCCTCTGCTTTCGCGGCGCCTCAACAGCGACGTGATGGCTTTCCTGCAACTCTACCGCGAGCAGCTTCCTTTTCGCTCCGTGGAACAGCTGGCGCGCCGGCACGTGACCGATGCAATCATCGTCGATGCCCAGTCCGTTCCCTCGGTGCGGGGGATGGATGCGACGACAAGCTACACCATCGTGGATCACCACCCTCTGCGTGGAGAACGACGAAACGGAGTTGGCTACCTGGTGGAGGAGGTCGGTGCGACGACGACGCTGCTGGTGGAGCAGCTCAGGGAGCGGCGCATGGCGCTCACTCCGGTCGAGGCTACGTTGATGCTAATGGGCATCTACGAGGACACCGGATCACTGATGTACACATCGACTACGTCACGCGATCTGCGCAGTGCGGCCTGGCTGCTGGAGAGTGGAGCCAGTCTTTCCGTAGCCAACGACTTTTTGCGGCGCCCTCTGGACGAGCGCTACCAGGAGGTCTATGGACAACTGGTGGACAACGTCGAGTGGCACAATCGACACGGACAGGCGGTACTGGTGGCTGTGGCTCATCTGGATGAGTATCTGGAGGAGCTGTCAACGCTGGCTCACAAGGTAGACGACGTTTTCGACCCTGATGCTTCCTTCCTACTCTTTGTGTTCAAGGATCAGATGCAGCTCATCGCCAGGAGCTCGAGCAAGGCCGTGGACGTAGGTGAGATTGCGCGCGTGTTTGGCGGGGGCGGGCACGAGGCGGCTGCTGCGGCGATGATCATGGGCAGCGACTGGGAGGGGGTGAAAAAGCGCCTGGTCGATGAGCTCAAACACCGCATCAAGCCGCCGGTCACCGTGCGGCAGATCATGTCCTACGGCGTGCACAGCCTGAGTCCGGAAATGACGGTGGCCGAGGCGGATGGCTACGTGCGCCGCTACGGCCACGAGGGATTCCCGGTGGTTGAGAACGGCCAGCTAGTGGGTGTGCTAACCAGGCGCGAGATTGACCGGGCGATGCAGCATGGATTGGGCAGTTCCAGCGTGCGGAACTATATGCACAAAGGCAATGTCGCTGTTTCGCCCTCGGATGGTGTGAACCGCGTGCAGCAGATCATGACCGATCATGGCGTGGGGCAGGTCCCTGTGGTTGAGGATGGCAAGGTCCTGGGCATTGTCACGCGCACGGATCTGATCAAGCTGTGGACCAGCCATGCCCAGCCGGACCGCCGGGGTGAGATTCAGGAGAAGCTGCGCAAGGCGCTGCCTGTTCCGCTGCTGAACCTCCTCTGGCAGGCGCGTGACGTGGCCAACAAGATGGGCCACTCCCTGTACGTGGTCGGCGGCTTTGTGCGCGACCTGATGCTAGGCGTGCCCAATCTCGATCTGGACCTGGTGGTGGAGGGAGATGCGGTCTCGGTCGCAAGAGAGCTGGCGAAGCAGTTGAAGGGCCGCGTGCGCAGTCACTCTCGCTTTGGCACAGCCAAGATACTACTCGAAGGAACCAAGGGGACGAGCCTGCCGGCTTCATTGGACTTTGTCACGGCGCGAACCGAGTTCTATCAACACCCGACTGCCCTGCCGGAGGTGGAGCGCAGCTCCATCAAACAGGATCTCTACCGGCGCGACTTTACGATTAACACCATGGCCATCTGCCTCGATGGTGACCGCTACGGTGACCTCCTGGATTTCTATGGCGGGGAACGAGACCTGCGAGATGGCCTGGTGAGGGTGCTGCACATCTTTAGCTTTGTCGAAGATCCGACGCGCATCATGAGGGCCGTTCGGCTGGAGCAGCGGCTGGGATTTCGACTAGAGACCCGTACGGCCGAACTCGTAGCAGATGCGTTGGAGCTGCTGAATCGAGTGAGCGGCGAGCGCCTCAGACACGAGCTGGAACTGATACTGGACGAGCGCGCCCCGGCCGTTGCCGTGCGGCGGCTCGGCGAGCTGGGGGTGCTGCGCGGCCTCGAGCCGGGTCTGGAGTACGACAATTGGCTGGCCGGCAAGCTCGAGTCGTCGGTAGCGTGGCATCAGAATCAGGTCACGGCTGTTCGCCCCGGGTCCGAGGCCTCTGCAGTCCACCTTGAACAGAACAAGCTGCTGTTGGCCCTGTTGACCTACCGCCTCGACAAGATGCAGCTTACGCGATTCCTTGACCGGCTGCGTTTTGGCCTCGAGGTACGCAAGTTCCTGAGAGAGGTACATCAGCTGAGGTCGCTGGCCAACCGGCTGGAGAAACCGGAGCTCAAGCCAAGCCGTGTCTACCGATTGCTGGACGGATACTCAGCGGACGCGGCCACCGCCTTCTGGCTGGCCCTGGACTCGGAAGTGGCACGGCAGCATGTGCGCCTCTACCTGGATCGCCTGCGCTGGGTGCGCACGCTGGTAGGCGGGGAGTACCTGAAGGGTCTTGGCCTGCGGCCGGGACCTCTGTACGGGCGGGTGCTGGACAGGCTGTTGTTCGCCCGGCTGGATGGCCGGATTCACACGCTGCACGATGAGCAATCGCTGGCACGGCGCCTGGTGGCGAGGCTGGCCGAGTCGGACGCTGCTGAAGAGGGCCAGGACTGAGGGCCAACCTGCCGAGTGCTAAGCTCCGAACTTGGTCAGCCGCAAGGCGTTGGCCATGGCCAGGGGCATCAGATCTACCGCCGGGAACGTTCCCAGAGCGCCTCTGGCACAGGCACGCTCGCCGAACTTGGCTGTGCCGTCGCACCGGCAGTAGGGCGAGTAGACCAGTGAAGGAACCGGGTGCCAACTGTGACCCTTGAGCAGTGACGGCGTAGAGTGGTCGCCGGTCACGACGACGACATCCGGTTTCAGGTTCATCACCCGCGGCACGAACTGATCGAACTCCTCTACCATGGCTACCTTGGCGTCAAAGTCGCCGTCCTCACCTCGGCTGTCGGTGTACTTGAAGTGCAGATAGAAAAAGTCATAGTCCTTCCAGTACTTCTCCAGCGCATCGAACTCGTCAGCCAGTTTGGTCCCGCTGGGGAGAGCGGTCATGCCCACCAGCTTGGCCAGACCGCGATACATCGGGTAGACGGCGATGGCGGCAGAGCGCAGTCCGTACACCTCGGCCATGGTTGGGATGGACGGCCGTCTATCGAGGCCTCGCAGCAGCACTGCGTTCGCGGCAGGCTCCCCTGAGAGTATTCGGCGCGCCTGGGCCGAGAACTCGTTGACCAGGTCGGCGGTCCGCTGTGACGCGGCGCGGTCCGGCGCAGACGACAGGGGATGAATGTCCAGCGGCGCAACGCCAAGCTGCTGTGGGTCTGATTCGCTGAGTTCACCGCCGAGGCCCTTTCCCCGCAGAACGAGGACAAAGCGATGCTCCTTGACTGGCTCTACCAAGAACTCGACTCCAGGGAGACGTACCCTGTCGCGCAGCAGGCCGGTCAGGCGGACGCAGGTCTCGGTGGAGATGCGCCCGGCGCGCCGGTCGGTCACCCTGCCCTGGTTGTCGATGGTGCAAAAGTTGCCGCGGCCGGCCACGTCGTCTGGGCCGAGGTCCAGGTCGATACCCACTGCCTCCAGCACCCCGCGACCGATGACAAAGTGCAGCGGGTCATAGCCAAAGAGCGCCAGATGGCCGGGGCCACTGCCGGGCGTAATGCCAGGTCCGACCGGCACGGTGCAGCCGCACACGGAGCGCGAGGCGAGCGCATCGAGGTTGGGGGTTCTGGCTGTCTCCAGCTCGGTGAGTCCGCCTGGCTCGCGCGGTAGACCCCCCAGTCCGTCCATGACCAGGAAGACGATCTTGCTTTCCGAGGGCACCGTGAGCTTGCGGATGAGATCCAGGTCCATGGATGCTCCTTGTATGCGGGAGTGAGCGCCGAGTGGCGGCACAGACCGCCACTCGACACTGAGGAAGGTTATTTGTCGAGCAGGGCCGCAACGCCGGGCAGGACCTTGCCTTCGAGGAACTCGAGGGAGGCGCCGCCGCCGGTCGAGATATGCGTGATCTTGTCGGCCACGCCTGCCTGCTCTACGGCTGCTGCCGAGTCGCCGCCGCCGATGACGCTGGTCGCCTTGCTTGCCGCGAGGGCCCTGGCCACAGCCACAGTACCGGCAGCAAAGGCGGGAAACTCGAACACGCCCATCGGGCCATTCCACACTACAGTCTTGGCCTTCTTGAGCACCTCGGCGATCCTGGCCACGCTCTTGGGACCAATGTCGAGGATGCGCCAGCCAACGGGGACCTTGTCCACAGGCACGGTCTTGTGATTCGCGTCGGCAGCGAAGGCATCGGCCACCACGACGTCGACCGGCAGCAGGAGCTTCTTGCCGCCTCGCTTCAGGAGGTCCTTGGCCAGCTCGACCTTGTCGTCCTCCACCAGCGAAGCGCCGACCTCCAGCCCCTGCGCCTTGAAGAAGGTATTGGCCATGCCGCCGCCGACGATCAACTGGTCAACCTTGGGCAGCAGGTTCTCGATCACTGCGATCTTGTCCGATACCTTGGCGCCGCCGAGGATGGCGACATAAGGCCTGCCAGGGTTGGCGGTGGCCTGACCGAGGAAGTTGAGCTCGCGCTCCATCAGGAAGCCAGCAACAGATGGCAGGTAGTGAGTGACGCCCTCGGTGGAAGCGTGAGCACGGTGAGCCGTGCCAAAGGCATCGTTGACATAAACCTCGGCCAGCGACGCGAGTTGCCTGGCAAACTCTGGATCGTTGGCCTCTTCCTGGGGATAGAAACGCAGGTTCTCCAGCAGGAGAACGTCGCCCGGCTTGAGGGCCTTGACGGCCTCCTGGACCTCCGGGCCGATGCAGTCCTTGACCGTCGCCACAGGCGCGCCGAGCAGCTCAGAGAGGCGCTTGGCCACGGGCGCCAGGCGGAATTCTTCTGCCACCTTGCCTTTGGGTCGGCCCAGGTGCGAGCAAAGAATGACTTTGGCTCCCTGTTCGCGCAGGTACTGGATGGTGGGCAGAGCGGCTCGGATGCGAGTGTCGTCCGTGATCTGGCCGGTCTTGTCCTGGGGCACATTAAAGTCTACGCGTACCAGAACGCGCTTCTTGGCTACATCGATATCGCGCACTGTCTTCTTGAGCATGCTAATCCTCCTGTCGGCACATCAGAATATGGAATGAACGGTCCGCAACTCGCTATTCTACAAACGGAACGAGCGTACGACAAAACGCCAGGAGTGAGGCGTCGCTGGTGTCCGTTTTCGACCGGCGTTCGGCCTCCTACGTTCGGATGGAGCCTTCATAGACCAGGCCGCGTTGCGGGTCGAGGGTCAGGGTCTGGTTGTCTTTGATCGCCGACACAGCATCGCCTACGCCGATGATCGCAGGAAGGCCAAGCTCAGCGCACAGTTGCGTTGCATGCGACCCTGTTCCGCCTGCTCCTACTACCAGACCGGCTGCTCTCTCGGCCAGAGGTATCATCTCAGGGGTAGTCTGGCGCACGACCAGAATGTCCGAGGAATGGATGTCAGCGGCGTCGGGCAGGAGGTCCCCCAAGACTCTGGCCCGGCCTTGAATCGGGTGAGTGCCGAATCCCGTGCCCTCGGCGAGAATGCGCTCCATCACGTGGACTCGAATGAGGTTGGTTGACATAGGAGCGCTGCCGGCGGCCCCGGCGGTCAGAACAACGAGCTCGCCGGGATGGACGATGCCGCTGGCTCTGGCTGCGGAGACAGCATCGGTCATCATCTCATCGGTATTGTCAGTGCGCTTGGCCAGAAGAGGAGACACTCCCCACATCAGGCAGAGCTGCCTTCTCACAGCCGGGCTCGGGGTAACGGCGATGATCGGCATCGGCGGCCGGTACTTGGAGACCATCCTGGCCGTCTGGCCAGAAGCTGTTGGCGTGATGATTGCGGCTGCGCCGAGATGCATCGCCGTCTCGCACGCGGCGTGACTGACTGCCTCGGCGATATCGCGCGTGACCGGAGGGCGAGCGACCGGTGCGCTGATGGAGCTCAGGCCTTCCGCCTCAGTCCGCTGTGCGATCCTGACCATCGTCTGCAGGGACAGAAGCGGGTAGGCCCCGGCTGCGGTCTCGCCCGAGAGCATCAGGGCATCGGTGCCGTCCAGGATCGCGTTGGCCACGTCGCTCGCTTCGGCGCGTGTGGGGCGTGGATTCCTGATCATCGAGTCCAGCATCTGCGTTGCCGTGATGACCGGGACTCCGGCGCGGTTGCACTTGCTGATGATCATCTTTTGAACGAGGGGCACGTCTTCAGGAGACGTCTCAATGCCCAGGTCCCCGCGAGCGACCATGATGCCGTCTGCCGCGGCGATGATGGCTTCGATGTTCTCGACGGCCTCTGGCTTTTCGATTTTGGCGACGACGCGCGGCAGCCGACTCGCGGTGCAGCGATGGCGAATGAGTTCCTTGAGTTCCAGGACCTCCCCGCCGCTGCGAACGAAGGACAGCGCGATCCAGTCCGCCTGGTGTGCCAGGGCAAAGTCGACGTCCGCCCGGTCTTTGTTAGTGATAGCGGGGATGCTGCTGTGTGCTCGAGGCAGATTCAGGCCCTTATTGCTGGTGAGCCTGCCGCCCGTTACTACCCTGGTTCGAATGTCCCCGCCCTCGACGCTCAGCACGACCACTTCCAGGAGCCCGTCATCCATCAGGATGCGGTCGCCTGGCTCGACGAGCTGCGGCAGGCTGGGGTACTGGACGGGCACTTCTCCCTGGTGTCCGCGGATCTGGCGTGTGGTGAGCACTACTTCCTGACCCTGCGTCAGCGCCACGCCGTCACCCTCGATTTCGCCCACCCGGAGCTTGGGCCCCTGGAGGTCCATCAGGATGGCCACTGGCCGGCCGACGGCCGCACTGGCCGCGCTGATGCGCTCCACGTTCTCAGCGTGGACATCCAGCGTACCGTGCGAAAAGTTGAGGCGGGCAACGTTCATGCCGTTGGCGATCAGCTCCCGCAGCAGCTCTGGCGAACGGCTGGCGGGACCGATGGTGCAGACGATCTTGGTGCGCAGCATGCTCTTCTCCTGTGGTGCCTGCTTTTGCGCTACGTGACTACCAGGCAAAGAGCAGCACCAAGTCATTCACGTTGGTGTTGGTAGGGCCGGTCTTGATGAGATCACCGAGGGGCTGGAAGAAGTGATAGGCGTCGTTGTTGGCCAGGAACGCCCGGGGTTCCAGCTCTCTGGCTGCGGCTCGAGAAGCTGTGAGGCCGGTGGTCATTGCCCCGGCAGCATCGGTAGGGCCGTCGGAGCCGTCTGTCCCCAGCGACAGCAGGGCGACGTTGCTCAGGCCAGCCAGGGGCACCACGGCAGCCAGGGCTAACTCCTGATTCCGCCCGCCCAGCCCGGATCCACGGACGGTCACCGTGGTTTCGCCGCCTGCGACCAGGCAGGCCGGGCGCGCCAGGGGCCGCCCCGAGTGGTCGATCTCGCGCAGAATGCCGGCCAAGACGCGAGCCACTTCTCTGGCCTCCCCCTCGACAAAGGTGGACAGGAGCAGAGCGTGCAAGCCCAGCTCCCGGGCCTTGGCGACGGCAGCTTCCGCGGCCTGCTCATTGCTGGCGATGATCCAGTTCTGGACTCGCTCAAAGGCGCGGTCACCGCGTTTGGGAGTCTCGGCGACCTTCCCCGCCGCACCGCGCTCGAGGTGCCTGACGATGGAGGGCGGCGCAGTGGCTATCAGGTCGTACTTGCGTAGAACAGAGAGGGCGTCGACATAGGTGGACTCGTCGGGACTGGTTGGCCCGGAGGCAATCACATCGAGCGGGCTGCCGATGACATCGGACAGGATCAGGGCGATGACCGTGGCCGGGCTGGCCAGGCGAGCGAGTTGCCCCCCCTTGAGCTGCTCGAGGTGTTTGCGCACGGCGTTCATCTCGTTGATCGTTGCCCCCGAGCGCAATAGCGAGCCAGTGAGGGCAGACATGTCGGCAAGCGTGATGCCTTCGACGGGCAGCGTCATCAGAGCCGAGCCGCCACCGGAGATCAGGCACAGGATGAGATCGCGCTCCGTGGCTTGGTCGACCAGTCCGACGATTTGCCTGCTGCCCACCACACTGCGCTCGTCGGGAAGGGGATGGCCCGCTTCGTGGATGGCCACGGCGCTGGTGGAGGCCACGTAGCCGTCTTTGACGTTGACCCATCCGCCAGCGATGCGATTGCCCAGCACCTGCTCCACGGCCACAGCCATGGCTGCGCTCGCCTTACCGGCGCCTACCACGTACACCCGCTGGTATTCGCTCAAGGAGTAGGCGCGGCCGCAGACCCACAGGACGTCACCTTCCAGTCGCAGTGATCGCTGGACTGCAGCACGAGGGTCGGCGGCGGCAAGAGCCGCACGCGCGATCTCCTCGACCTGGCCGCGCGAGCCTGGTGGAAGGCCGTCGAAAGCCCTCAGGTCAAAGGCGTCACTGCGTTCCATGATCACCCCCGGTGGTCTTGCGTTGCAGCAGCCGGTCTGTCTGCTGACGGCGCCTGGCTGCGATCTCCAGGGTGTGTATGGCCTTGAGTTGTTCCATGGTGATGGTTCCCAGGAACTGGCCATCCTTCAGCACCGCCAGGCAGTGTGAGCCCGACAGGAGCATGCGCTGATGGACCGTGGCCAGGTCATCCTCCGGCGCGAGCACGGGCAGGTCGGTCCGGGCGATCTCTCGCACTGGAATCGTGGCGTCGTAAGTCTCAAACGCGGAGGTGATGTCGTTCAAGCGCAGCAGCCCGACATAGGCGCCTTCGGCAACGACCGCATAGGGTGGCACCTGGCCACGTCTGAGTCGCTCCAGCGCCACCGAAAGAGGATCGTCGGCCTGGAGCGTTGGCGCGTCGGTCGTGAGCACTTCTCGTACTCGCCGGGGGCCCAATGTACCGGACAGCTCAATGAGCTGGCGCTCCTGACGCGAGGACAGGAACACCAGTGCGGCCATCAGCGCAGCAGCCAGGTTGGAGTAGAACAGAGCCACGCCGGCCATTGCCGTAGCGACGAGCTGGCCGGTGTAGGCTGTCCAGAGGGTGGCGTCGGCTCGCCCCAGGCGCGGCGAGAGGAGGCCCCGGAGGATCCGTCCGCCATCCAGGGGAAACGCGGGAAGGAGGTTGAACAGAGCCAGCAGTACACTGCCCGCCAGCAGATTCAGCAAGAGCCCGACCCACGAGGGCGTGCCCAGGAGGTAGAGAGCCTGACTCAGGGCCTGCAGCTTGCCCCGCGCAACCAGCAGCGAGACCAGAGCAGCAAAGGGTACTGCTGACACGAGGCTGGCGACAGGACCCGCAAGCGCCACGAGGAACTCTTGCCTCGGCTGAGACGAGGTCAGGTCCATCTTGGCTATTCCACCCAGAGGCGAGAGCTCGATTTCGGCGACGCTGATGCCAAGCCGTCGGGCAGCCCAGCTATGGGCCAGCTCGTGGATAACGACCAGGGCAAACACGGCCACGGTAACCGCAATGCCAAACAGCGCTCCGGCCCAGCCGTGTCCGATCGCTGGTCCCCAGTAGTATGCCGCTAGGAGGATGAGCAGAACAAAGCTCAGATGGAGGCGGATGCGAACGCCGGCTATTGTCCCTAGAGTAAATGCCAACCTGTACCTTTCGGCCACCCCATTTCGGGGGTGGCTGGCTGCCGTGCCTAGGCAAAGAGCTCGGTCACGCCAATGGGTGAGCCGACAAAGACCCTGTGAGCGAGGTTGATGAACAGGCCATTCTCCACCACTCCAGGAATGAGGTTGAGCTCACGTTCGAGGCCGGCCGGGTCATCGATGCGCTCGAAATGACAATCGACGACAAAGTTGTGCTCGTCGGTGAGGAATGGCTCGTCGTCTATCGTACGCAGCTCTGGTTCGCACGCCAGCTCGCGCAGAGCCCTCTCGTAGGTGGGCCAACCAAAAGGAACAACCTCTACCGCCAGCGGAGAACGGGTCCCCAGTACCTGCACCACCTTGGTCTGGTCGGCGACAATGATCTCCAGCCGCGTTGCTCGCGCCACGATCTTCTCATGGAGAAGCGCACCACCCTGGCCCTTGATCAGGGTTAACCCGGGACCGATCTCGTCAGCACCGTCCACGGTCACGTCGAGCCAGGGGGACAGCCGCAGCGTGGTCAGCGGGATCTCCCACTGTCGAGCCAGACGCTCGGTGCTATTTGACGTAGGCACCCCCTGGATGTCCTTCAGTTGGCCATCGCGCAGGCGTCGGCCAAGGGCCTCGACAAAGTAGCTCGCGGTCGTGCCTGTGCCGAGGCCAACCACCATGCCGTTGCTGATGAACGAAAGGGCGTGCTCTGCTGCCATCTGTTTCGGGTTCACTTCTCGCTCCTTCCGGTGGCGCGTCTGTGCGCATTGTATCCCTGTGTCTACGGCCCGGTCAAGCTCGCCTGGAGAAACAGCGGCGGTGAAACGCGAAATCGCTAGCCAGGTGAGCGCGAACCCAGGCAGCATCGTGCATTCCGGGATAGATCTCGTACTCGTGAGCAATGGCCAGTCGGTCCAGCGCCCGCGCGAAGGCATCGTTCTGCGGTCGGTCGACGGCCTCAGAGCCGGTGGAGAACCGCAGGCTGGTATTGGCCAGATGGGCACAGCATTCGGTCGGATTGTGCTCACGCCAGGTCGCCAGGTCTCGGCCCAGCAGGCGGGCGAGTCGGTAGTACTCGGGGTGCCACTGAACGATGTCCAGTGGGCCCAGCAGCGAGGAGGCAGAGCCAAAGTGCTCTGCGTGTCTGGCCGCCAGGTGCATCGCCCCGAAACCGCCCATACTAAAGCCGCACAGTCCGCGCGATTCCCGGTCCGCTGCCACTGGATACTCACTCTCGACGAAGCGGACCAGCTCCAGCAGGTAGGATTCGTAGCGCGAGTGCTCAATGATGGGGCTGTCCAGCCACCATCCCTGGCGGCCGTCCGGGATGACCAGCAGCGCCTCGCCCAGGTCGACCAGGCACGACTGGGGCCGCACATCGCGCAGCACCGTCGCTGGCGAGTGCCCTGACCCATGTAGAAGGTAAAGCGTGGGGAGGCGGCACGTACTCGCCGATTCCGGCTGGTACAGAATGAACTCTACCTTGCGCCGCAGGCTCGAGCTCGGCCACACGCGCCGCGAGAAGCCCGGCGGGAGTCTGGTTGGCCACAGAGAAGGGCACATCAGCGCCGCCTGGCCCGCCGATCAGGTGCCTGCCTTGAGGCGGCCCAGCACCACGCCGACTACGATGGCCGCCGCGCCGACCGCCTGCCAGGGATGCATGGTTTCACCCAGCGTGATCCAGGCGACGCTCACCGAGATCAGCGGCGTGAGGTAGGAGTAGACCGCGGTGCGGGCACTACCCACATGCTTGACACCAGTGCTCCAGACAGTGTAGCCAATGGAGATGGCCAGGACGGTGGAATAGAGCAGGCCGAGCCAGCTCCGAGAGGAGACGGCGTGCCAGTTCTGTGCGCGCAGGTCGGGGGCAGCGGCCAGGATGAGCAGTGGCGAGGTGAGAGCCATTACCCAGGCCGTGGCAACCAGCGACGAGTACTTGTGCACCATGCGCTTGAGCAGCAGCGTGTACACCGACCAGCAGAAGGCAGAAGCCAGCACCAGGAGCCCGCCGACCAGGGCACCGCGACCCATTACCAGACCGGCTGTCGACGCGGCGGTAAGAACAAACAGGCCGCCAAAGCTGAGGAGAACGCCGACCCAGTTCACCGCTGACAGACGCTCCTGTCCTGTTGCCGTGCCGAGGACCGCCACCCAGATGGGAGCTGTGGACAGAATCAGCGAGGTGTTTCCAGCGCGGCTCAACGCCAACCCGTTGATGAAGAGAACCTCGTAGATCAAGTTGCCAATCAGGCTGAGCATCAAGAAGTAGCCCCAGTCGGAACGCTCGATGCGCAGGTTCCGCTCTACGAGCCAGGCAAGCAGAAGGGTCAAGAGTGAGGCTCCGCCAAACCTCAGCGCGTTGTAGGTCATTGGCGTCAGTTCGGCCAAAGCGTACTTCACCACGGAAAAGTTGGCCCCCCAGATGAACACGGTGGCCAGCAGTGCCAGGTCCATCAGGCCGAGCCTGGTAGAGCGGTTCCGATCGGTCATCGTCTGTCCCCTCTCAATCCAGTGTCGATCAGGCGAACTGCGTCCTCTGGCGTGTCCGCAAGTTGGGGGATCGCCAGGTCCCCCGGGCGGGTGATGAAGGACTCGCGGGCGAGCGTGAGCAGACCTTGCCAGGGATGGCTGAGCAGCACAAAGGGGCGCTGCTCCAGGGAGTGCGTCTGCAGCAGACTCCAGACCAAGCTGATCTCAGTGAGGGTGCCTACCCCGCCGTGCACGGCGAGGTAGGCAGCACCGGTCTCGATGAGCTTGTTGAGTCGGTCCTGGTACCTGCCAGTGCGGATCTCCTGGTCGATCCATCGGTTGGCCTGGAGCTCGGAGAACCAGTCCGTGGTGACACCGATAGTGCTTCCGCCGGCTTCCTTCGCGCCGCGGCTGACCGCTTCCATCGTGCCACCATAGCCGCCGCTGCAGACGCGGTAGCCGGCGCGGGCCAACAGGCAACCGACACGTCTGGCCTCTTCGTACGGCAGGCTGCCTTCCGCTACCAACGAACTGCCAAAAACGCAGACCACTAATGAGCTATCCGGGGAGACCTTCACCTGGCGGACCATCCTGTCTCGATCCTCTCGCCGCCGGGACCGTCGGAGTGCATACCGGCGGAGGCGGTCGTTGACCGGCCTGATATGGGGCGATTATACCACAGGCGCTCGAAGGGAAACCCGTTTGTCGGGGGTTTTTCTTGCGGGTCTGTGGCCCGGGCTAGTGCTTGAAGCCGATGGTCCTGTCTTCTCCAAAGCCCTGCTCCGGAGTCTTGATCTCGCCGAACTGGGCCTCGAACTTGCTCAGGTTCTCGCCCAGCGCCCGATGCAGCAGTTTGGCGTTCATGGGCGTCATGATGATCCGCGCGTAGATCTTGACCTTGGGGACATTGGGCAGCAGACGCGCAAAGTCGAGCACCATCTCCGATGTCGAGTGCGTGATCATCGCGAAATTGGCATAGATGGCCTCCAGGTCGGCTGGCAGCTCGATATTCAGTTGCACGGGCGGCGGTTGCGGTCTATCCTGCGGCATGGGACACTCCTTCTGTGGCGTATATAGAGAACCGACCAACTATGGCCGTGCCTGGAACTCGACCCAGGCGAGCTTGCTCCAGTCTGCCTTCACCGACAGAGGCACCGAAGGCAGGTCAAGGAGGGTGAGCGTGTAGGTCACCGGATTGCCCAGACCATCGAAGGCAAAGAGCCCTTCGCCGTTGGTTACTGCTGGCGAGGCATTCCAGTCGAACGCCGATAGACCAACCTGGGTGTTGGGGATTGGCTGACCCTGCGCGTCCTTCACATAGCCGCGGATCATCATCGCGCTGGCCGAACCCACGTCCTCGACCGTGACCAATCGGCCAACGAATGTGCCGCTTGGCGCCGGGGTTGCCGTGGGCAAGGCTCCCTGAATGCAGAGCTGTTCGGCGCTTTCCCTCTTGGCCACCACCTCGGCGTTGACCGAGTAGCTGAGCGCTCCGTTGTACTGATCGCGAGCGTTGCACCACTGGTCCTTACTGAGCAGATAGTCGCCGAACTCGACATGAGCGTCAAAAAGGCGCTGCTTGGTGTCCAGGTAGTTGGGCTGCAACTGGTAGAGCGCAGTGAAGGTGTCGATCGCCCCCTGCCAGTTCGCGCCCCAGTAGCCGATTCCAGCCAGGTACAGAGAAGCGTATCTCTTCTGGTCGCGCACGGTAACGTCAGACGGACGGAGCGCGAGTGCGTGGTCAAAGTAACGGATGGCTTCTTCCATCCGGCTTTCGCCTACCAGCTTCTGACCGGCCTTGAAGCTAGACTCGAAAAGCAGCTCGGTGACCTTGTCCGGTTCATAGTCAGCATCGAGTGATCGCACCTGCTCCAGTTTGGCCGCAGCGCCTTCCCAGTCGCCCTGGTTGTAGAGCTCGCGGGCCTCGTTGTAGAGCAAGACCGCCGTCTGGCGCCTGACGGCTGACGTCGGAGTAGGCAATTGCCCAACCAGCGAGTTGACCTCGATCAGCTTGGCCTCTGCATCGCGGTTGCGGGGGTCGAGCGCCACGGCCATCTCCAGCTCGGCCCTGGCCAGCTCATAGTTGCTGGCGGCGAGCTGCTCCAAGCCGCGCTGGTAGTGCTCCGCTGCTGCGGCGCGGTTCAGCCGGGTACGTTCCTGCAGTCCCTGATAGACGGCCAGGCCGCCCACGGAGAGCATGATCAGCAGGGCGCATCCGGCCAGCATGCCCGCGATCATAGCCCACCCGCAGCCGCGGCGGCGACGTGAGCGGGGCTTGCCCTTGACCGGCACCTCACTACTCTCTGGTTCGACCGCGGGGGTGGGTGTGGCGGCCGCAGCGGTGCCTGCCTCTGCCTTGTCAGGCGATGCTGGCATCTCGATTTCCCTGTGCGCGGCAGCCTCCGCCGAATTCGGTGGCGTGAGTGGCAGCGTCTCTTCCTGCGGAACGAAGGAGCGGCCGCTGTCCAGGAGCTCGTACTCTTCGGGTTGCGGTCTCGCCTCTTCATCAGGCGTCGGCACGGTGCCGGTGCTGGATCTGAGCAGCAGCGCTCGCAGGCTCTCAGGAACGTCGTGTCCGCACCTGGGGCAAGTCCAGATGCCATCGTCAAGCCTGGTGCCGCATTGGTTACAATACATAAGATAGTCTCCTATTCGCCAGTCGGCCTGCTCATAGTTACGCGGCGAGCCTGCTGTGTTGCCAGTGGTCACTGGCTACCAAGGGTGCGCGTGAAGGTCAGCAGGTGCAGTCCCCCCTCACGCAGGTCGATCTGGAGCTCGCCGGGCACGGAAGCGCCCGATGGCAGCGGCAGATTCAAGGCAGCAGGGCGGTTTGGATCCAGGACCAGTTGGCCCGTGTACAGGGTCTTCCCGTTCCAGGACACCCTAAGCTCTGAATTGCCGGCTCGCGCTGGGGCGATGGACAAACGCACTGCCCCGCCGTCGAGCATAGTGAAAGCGACTGCCTCTGCGTTGGCATAGCTGATGCCGCCGAGCCCGGTGAAAGGCAGCCACGTCTCGCTCCAGGCGATGGACTGGCCGGCGGCCAGCAGCAGGTCATCCTCTGCCCAGAAAGAGCGGCAGGGGCCGCCCCAGAGCTCGAAATACTGCGAGCCGTCATCGGCGTATTCGTCGCGGGCCGCAAAGTCGGTGCCAAAGCCGAACAGCTTGCACCCGGGGGCCAGATCAGACGGGTAGACCCTGGCCACACCCAGGCCGGTCTCGTCGCTGTAGGCGCCAACATAGTTGGCCGCCGCGTCTGGGAAAAAGACGCCCAGCCAGTTGCGCCAGTTCCCGTACCGGCTCAAGTCGCGGCCATCGTACACGGGCCAGGACATCGTCTGGTGCTCGGCGGGCAAAGTCGAGTCGCCGCTGCTGTGCACTGTAGCGCGGTTCGCAGGAATGACGAAATGCGTGTTGGGCGTGACCGTTGTCGAACCCAGAGCCAGAGCGGCATTGATCCAGAACTGCAGCGCCTGGGGCTGGGAGGAGCGGTTCGTCAGGCGCGGTTGTACGCGAAAGGAGCGAGATTCGGCGGGCAGGGTTAGAGTGACCGAAGCCGCCACCTGGTCCGCCCCACCACTGCTGGTAAGGATGATCGTCGCTCCTTCTCGGCTCGTTGTGGTACGGTAGGTCCACGGCACGCCCCAGTCGTAGCCGTGCTCCTGAACTGGCAGAGCCCACTCCATGCCTCCTGCGGCCAGCCACCAGTTCTCGTCTCGCGGCAGGGGGCCCCAGTAGGAGGGCTTGATCACTGGGTTCTGGTAAAAGATGTTCTGGCCGGTGGCTTTGATGATGCACTGGTAGAGTCTGCCCCCCAACTCGGGCAGGAAAACGAGCTGGAGATAGCGGTTTTCCAGGACCACTGCCTGGTACTGCCGAGGCTGAGGCACGGGCCGGCTCGCCTCGTAGGCCCCGTGGTCGAGCCACAGCACTCGCCAGTTGTAGTCAGCGTCGAGGCGCTCGTGCAGGAATGAAGCATAAGGATAGGTGGGGATGCTCAGTCGAGTCTCGTAAACACGAACCGGCGGCGTGGAAGTGGGTGAAGGCGTGGGAGAAGGTGCCGGGGTGGGAGTGACCGGTTGAACTAACGTCACCTGCTGCGCCGCCAGGCCTACGTTGCCGTCGGCATCGATGGCTTCGACACGCAGCTCGTAGACGCCGGCTGTCTCGCCGCCCGTGTTCCAGGCGTAATCGAGCTCGGCTCCCCTGGTCTCAAACAGGAATGAGCCGTTCGTTGACAATCGCATGCTGACCACCTGGTCATTGTCTGTGGCTCGGGCACGAATGGACACGGTATCGCCGACCCTTGCCGAAGCGGAGACCCCGGCCAGCTCTACGTGCGGTGAGGCTGTATCGCGCAAGGTCTCGGTGAGGGTAAGCGCCTGGCCCGGCGCAAGCTCCATGGTGCGTTCAACAGGCGCGTAGCCGGCGAGCTCCACCCTGATAGTATGGGTCGAGGGTGCCAGGGTCAGCTCCAGCGGTGTATGGCCAGATGGCTGGCCATCCACCAGTACAGCAGCGCCTGCGGGTGACGTCGTAATCACAACCCTGGCTGGCTGCAGAGTCGGAGTAGGGGCGGGCGTGGGCGATGCCTGCGGCTGTGTCAGGCGGCAGGCGGACGACAGGGCAACAACTGCCAGCAGCACCCACTGGCGCCCAATGCTGCGGTTTTTCTTCGTTTGCGGGCAGGTCACTCGGGGGATTCCCATTGGCTGGCGTCATTATAGGAGCACCAGGAAAGCGCAGCAAGCCAGGTGCGGCCGACGGTCGAGCACAGTGCCGTGTTCCTCCGGCCCCGCCAGATGTGCTATAATCGGCGCCATTCGTGTCGGGAGAGAAGCGATGTTCAAAGCACTGCAAGAGACCATCATGGCCGAGTACTCGGGCCAGCGGGCCAAGAATGACGTGGCTGAGATCATACAGTTCCATCGGATTCAGGCCAGCCCCGGCTTGCGCGCTGCTGCCCATTCGCTGTGCCGCAAGCTGGAGGAGATGGGGATAGCGGCTGAAGTGCTGAGCTACCCCGCGAATGACCGCACTTCCTACTGGGGCTCGCGCCAGTTCCAGGAATGGGAGGCTACTGCCGGCGCGCTGCATCTGGTTGCTCCTGAGGATCAGGCGCGCAAGCTCGCCGACTATTCCGAGAGCAAGACGGCTCTGATCCAGCGCAGCGCGCCTGTCAAAGACTGGCAGGGGGAAGTTGTCCTCCTCGAGGACGGGGAAGAGCAAGCCGAGTACGAAGGGCTCGATGTGGCCGGCAAGCTCGTCATGACCCGTGGCGACATTGACCGCGTCCGCGAGCTGGCCGTCACGCAACGTGGCGCTGCGGGCATCCTGTTTGACGGGATGCACGAGCAGCCGCCCGTATATGAACGAATAGACCATCCTGACCTCCTTCGCTACACCTCTTTCTGGTGGCGTCCGGGTGATCGTCCCTGCTGGGGTTTTGTCGTGAGCCCGCGCGTTGGAGAGCAATTGCGCAAGCTGATCAAGAGCCGACGTGCCGAGGGCAAGCCAGCTCTCCAGTTCACAGCCAGCGTGGCCAGCAGGCCGTACGATGGCGAGCTGGAGGTCCTCTCGGCGCTGATTCCGGGCCAGACCGACGACGAGGTTGTGCTGGTGGCTCACCTGTGCCACCCACAGCCATCGGCGAACGACAACGGCTCTGGCAGCGCCGCGCTTGTGGAGATGGCGCACACTCTCAGCCGGCTGCTGAAGGAAGGCTTTCTTGCGCGGCCGCGGCGCGGCATCCGCCTTCTATGGGTGCCAGAGATGACTGGCAGCTTTGCCTATCTGGCTGGCAACCCGGAACGGATTCCACATATGGTGGCTGGCGTGAACCTGGACATGGTGGGTGAGAATCAAGAGGCCTGTGGCAGCGTATTCGTGATCGAGTCACCGCCCGCGGCGATGGCCTCCTTTGCGCCGGACCTGCTGGTGCGAATGCGCGAAGAACTGCTGACAGGAGCCAAGAGCCCGGGAGGCTCCGCCTCCTATGCTCCTTTTCGTCATGCGGTCACGCCGTTCTCCGGAGGCAGTGATCACTATGTATTCTCGGATCCATCGGTCGGAGTGCCCATGCCGATGCTCATCCAGTGGCCGGACAAGTACTGGCATACCTCCGGCGATACGCTGGACAAGGTCGACGCGCGCATGCTCGGCATCATCGGAGGCCTGGCCACGACCTACGCCTACTTTCTGGCCAATGCCGGCGACGCTGAAGCACGGTGGCTCGGACAGGAAATGGCGGCGTGCTTCAGGGCCAGGCTGGCGCGTGACGTCCAGGCAGTGGTGACTGATGCTCTGGTTCTGCCTGATGCTGGCAAGGTAGCACTCTCATGGCAGCGACTCGAGCGGCAGATGACGTTCCTGGTTGACCGCTGTCGCGAGGCGATGGCCACGTTGCTGAGGCTGGCCCCGACCGAAACGTCGCTCGTGCAGGGGCTTCAAGATGACGCGGTGCAAGCCGGTGCTGCTGAGCTTGCCCGGGTCAGAGGTCTGTTTGAGAGTCGTATTCGGGAGCTGGGTGGGGCGAGCCTCGTGCCGCCGGCCGTTGAGCCAAGCGAGTGGGATCTCGAGGCGGCGACTTGGGTGCCAGAACGCAAGTTCCCGGGACCGGTGGCGGTCGGTGCACACATGTCCCGGCTCGGGGCGGAGGACCGGGAGAAGTGGCGCAAGTGGCTCAAGGAGCACCGCGTAGAGTACGGAGCTACCACCACACAGGCTGACTACTGGGTAGACGGACGCAGGAGCGTGGCCGAGATTGTCGACCTGGTGGAATGTGAGACCGGGCTGCGTTGCCCCGAGGTTCTGGTTGAGCATTTTCATCTGCTGGAGCAGCTCGGGCTCATGGGGCTGCGTCAGGTCCAGCCTCAAGCCGCTTGACCGGGCAGTTATGAGCGTGAGCGAGTTGTCCAGATGTACATAGGGAAACGGCAACGCCGCAATCGCAAGCCGGTTCTGCTCGTCTTGGTGGTCCTGGCTGCCGTCGCGGCGTGGTACCTGACGTCCAAAGATATCAAGCTGGATGATCTGAGCCTGCCCTGGCGGCAGCACCCCACACCGACCGTACCGAGTGTGACCAGCGCGCAGAAGACCAGTGCTGCCGATGCCCTGTTCGCTGCCGGCAGACTGCAGGAGGCGCTTGCGGCCTATCGTGAGGCAATCGAGCTTGATCCATCCAACGCTGCCGCACACGCTCGGCTGGGCAGGCTGCTCGTTCTGCGAGGAAGAACCGCACAGGGGCTGGAGATGGCCCGGCGAGCGGTCGAGCTGGATTCAGAAAGCTCGGAGAACCAGGCCATCCTGGGCATGGCCCTGGATTGGAGCGGGGACTATGCTGTAGCGCTCGAAGCGTGCTTGCGGGCCGCGGACCTCGACCCCAAGAGCTCGCTGGCCTATGCTTACATGGCCGAGGCCTACGCCGACCGTGAGCGCCCCGACCGAGCCCAGCAAGCGGTGGACAAGGCGCTGTCGCTGGATTCAGCCAGCTTCTGGGCCTATCGCAATCTCGGTTACATTCGTGAGCTCCAGGGAGATGCCGACGGAGCGGCCGAAGCGTACATCGAAGCCATCTCGATTCAGCCGAATCTGGTCTTCCTCTACCTGAGTCTGGGCCGCCACTACAGAGCCATCGGCGATCCAGAGGGAGCGGTGGTTCAGTTCTTGAAAGCCATTGAGGTGGACCGGAGCGACCCGACAGCGCACGACAGCCTGGGCCTGGTGCGCTTTGATCAGAAGGATTATGAAGAGGCTGTGGCAGCTTTCAAGAAAGCTACAGAGGCCGACTCCGAATACATCCCGGCGTACGGTCACTGGGGCTGGTGTCTGTACGTGCAGCGGCGCTACGAAGACGCGATTCCTCAGTTTGAGAAGGCAATCTCGCTGGGCAGCACTACGGTAGAATACTACTACGAGCTGGGCCTGTGCTATGTCTACATTGGAGATTGCGCATCCGCGCGCCCCTGGCTGGAGAAGGCCCTGCAGCTCGACCCTACTGCCCAGCCAGCGCTGGATGGATTGAGGGCCTGCGGGGGCTAGTGCCCCGAAATTCGGTCAACGGACTGCTGCGCCCGCACGGCAGCAGGGACGTGAGGAGGTAACGGTGAGCAAGAGTCGATACAATCGCAGCAGCCAGTTGATGTGGCTGCTCAGTCTGTTCATCGCGGTGAGCATGATTGTTGGAACGCTGTTATCCGTCCTGCCTCGACGGCAGGTGAGGGCCACGCCGACTCCGCCCAGGCCGACCCTTACTGCGACGCACACGTCGCCCACGCCAACCTTGTCGGCCCCTCAGGTCGCACCTTCACAGTGAATCAAGGCCGCACAGGAGTGCTGCCGGTTCCGCATTTGCCAATTCGCTGCAACCTGAATATACTGCTGGCCGTCATGGGCGCGTAGCTCAGCCGGTTAGAGCGCACGGTTCACATCCGTGAGGTCATAGGTTCGAGTCCTACCGCGCCCATGCCCTTTTCTCCCGGAGTGCTACAGTGTCCCTCTCTTATCCGCTCCGTCTGCTGGCGTTCGTTCTGGTCTATGTGCTCAGCCGATTCGCTGCTAGCTGGCTCGTTCTGGCGCTTCCGCGGCTGAGGAACGGACCGCTCCTCCGAATCGCCGCCAGCGTCCAACTGTGGGCTCCTCGTCTGGGGCTTGACGAGTTCTTGCGCCTCGCCTACTACGTGCTGGTGCCCTTCGCCGTACTGCAGCTCGGGTGGGTCAGTCCCGTGGATCTGGGGCTGGTCAACCTTGATTGGGTCCGTGGCATCGGCGTCACTGTTGCCCTCACTGTGGCCGCTCTAGGGCCGCTGGTCTGGATCTGGTGGCGCTATCTGCGGCTGGTCGAGTGGTCAGGCGATTGTGTGGTCGTGAGGCAGTGGGCTGAGCCGTGGGGCTGGACCAGGTCACTCCGCGAGGCCGTACTTCTGGAAGCGTCCTGGGCTCTGATTCGCTCCGCCGGTCTGGTGGCGCTGGGTGGCTACTGGGGTGTGTGCGCCGGCCTGAGCTTGATACTGGTCTCGGTGCTGATTGATCCTCGGGCACTGAGCAACTTGCGCACAGTGGGGCGCCGCGAAGAATCACTGCTCAACGCGTCCCTGGTCCTGGCGACATCCGCGCTCTTCTGGCTCAGCGGCAACCTGTGGTTGTGCTGCTTGGCGCACGCCGCGTTGCGGTGCTCGGTGCTGTCGATGGTGAGCCGCTGTGGAGTGAAAGCAGCGGACAGAGGAACCTAGTCCGAGGCAGCCAGAGACAGCAAAACGGACAGGCTGCGCTCGGCGAACGTCCGCCTGTCCGTCTTGGTGATTGAGCCAGTTACTTGAGGACGAGGGCGAGTACGAAGAGCAGTGCAAACATCGCCGCGGCGAGGACGCCCATCTTGCGCAGGTCGGCGAAAACGTAGCGGTACTCCTGGTTCAGGTCAACCTTGGCGGTGGGAGTTCGCCATGGGGAGGCTGCGGGTGCCTCTGTGGCCGCGAGCGTCTGTGCCGCGCCCGGCACTGACGTTTCCTGCCTCGGGGTGACCTTTCGTGGTGCGCGTCGGTTCTTCTTGGACATCGTAGCCCCTTCCTGTGACTAGTGCGCGGTGAGCCGCGCAGAATGCGTTCAGATTATAGCCGGGCGGCCGGTGGGGTCAAACGCAGATCAATGCCCCGTTTTCTTGCGGACGAGGTTCAGCACGAGACGTGCTTCGTCCACTCTGAGCCAGAACGCAGTTAGGGCATAGACAGCGAGGCCAACGCCTCCCGCCGCTCCCAGACGGAGCGCCTGACGAACGATCCCAATGCCGGGCAGGGCAAGGTCCAGTAGACGGTAGACGCCGAACGTGGCGGCACCCATGGTCAGGGAAGCGGCGAGGACCTTGCCCAGTGCGGCAAGCAGCCCCATTCGCTCCCACTGCCCGACCCTGCGCCGAATGAGCCACAGAGTGATGAGAGCATGAGCGGTCAACTGCAGCGAATTCGCCGCCACCAGTCCCAGCATGCCCCAGCCCAGCACAAAGGCTAGCACCGGGGCTGCCAAAAGGTAGATGCCCACGCAGACAATGCCGACCACCACGGGGGTAACCGTGTCCTTCTGCGAGTAGAAGGCAATGATCAGGAGCAGGTCCACCGCCGCGAAGGGAGTGCCGAGCAGGTAGAACAGCAGTGCGCGAGCAGTCTGCGCGGTGTCCGCGGCAGTGAACTCGCCGTGCTGGTAGAGCAGTGAGATCACCGGAGAGCCCAGCACGATCAATCCAACCGCAGCCGGGATGATCAGGAACAGCACGAGTCTCATGCCAAGCGCGAGCGTCTGCTTGAACTGTTCGCGGCCAGTGCTCAGGTTGAGCCGTGACAGCGCGGGCAGAATGGCCATCGAGACGGCCGTCGAAACGAGGCCCAGAGGGAACTCGCGCAGCCGAGTGGCTGCTGCCATCCAGGCGATGGCTTGCTCGCCAACCCGCGAAGCGAGATTACGATCGACCACGATACCCACCTGGCTGACCACCAGACTGAGCACGACCGGTGCGTAGAGGATGGCAATACGCCGCAGAGCGGGGTGGGCCAGATCCAGAGTGAAGCGCAGCCTGGCTCCCCGCAGCCCGGGGAGCTGCACCACCATCTGCAACAGCGAACCGAGCACGATCCCCACGGTGAGACTGGTGACGCCAAAGCGGCCCGCCAGGAACTGGACTCCGAGAATGCCGCCGAGGTTAAAGACGGCTGCACCAATGGCGGGGAAGGTAAAAACCTGCTGGGCGTAAAGAATGGCTGTCAGTACGCCAGAAATGCCGAAAAAGACAATGGCCGGCGAGATGACGCGGATTAGCAGAGTGGTGAGAGCCCGCAGATCGGCCGCAAAACCGCTCACCAGCGCGCCGGTCATCAGCGGTGCGGCTGCTTCGACGAGGATCAGGAAGCCGCCCATTACCACGGTCACCAGACTGAGCAGGGTGCTGGCCAGATGCCACAGCTCGTCCTGCTGCTCTCGTGCGGCATACTCGCTGAACACCGGCACCAGTGCCGCACTGACCATCCCGCCTACCAGGAGTTCGTAGATGTTCTTGGGCACCAGCGATGCCGCCTCGAAAGCGCTCATCGCGCCGGTGGCGCCAAAGTAATAGGCGTTGCGATTGTCGCGGAGCAGGCCGAAAAGCCGGCTGGCGATGTTGCCCAGGGATACAATCAAGGCAGCCCTGGCAATCCCTCGCCCCTGTCCCTCGCGATGTTCGACAGACTCGGTCACTTGGCATCTCCTGGTGTGGCAGAGCCACGGATGCGTGCTGCGGGGATGGATGAAGCGTGGCCGAGCGTGATTGCAGCGACATGCAGCAGGTCAAGTCCCCCGTTAGTGAACATAAATGACTCACGGGACCGGGCTAGTCTGCGCCGGATTCGCACAGCGCTGCCGAGGCTGATCAGGCGTCCCATCCCTCGGCCTTGGGGACTGGTGCTTGCCTGGCAGACATAAGGCCGCCGGCTGCGACGTAGCTCTCCAGGATACGGCGCAGCGCCCTGACCGCGTTGGCGCGATGACTGATCTGATTCTTGGCTTCGGAGGTTAGTTGCGCCATAGTGCATTGCTGCCCGGGGAGAAAGAAGACCGGGTCGTAGCCGAATCCTTTCTCACCGCGGGGCTCCAGGGCGATGAATCCCTCGCACGTGCCTTCGACGGTGTGTGTGGCTCCGCCAGGCACGGCCAGAGCAAGAACGCACCTGAATCTGGCAGTGCGCTTCTGCCAGGGAACCCCCGCCAGTCTGGCCAGAAGCAGCTGCCAGCGATCCCGGTCGGAGGCGCCGTGGCCGGCGTAGCGAGCAGAGTGCAGACCCGGCGCGCCGTTCAGGGCGTCTACCTCGAGGCCCGAGTCGTCGCCCAGGGTTGGTAGGCCACTGGCGTGTAGCAAAGCCTCTGCCTTGAGCTGGGCGTTTTCGCCATAGGTGGCGCCAGACTCTTCGACGGGGACGAGCAGGCCCAGGTCGCCCGCCCCAACTACTTGAATGGGGAGGTCTCTCAGCAGACTGGAGAACTCGGCGAGTTTGCCACGATTGTGGGTGGCCAGCAGCAGCTGAATCACGGGGCGATGATAGCACATCTGGGGGGTTTCCCCAATTTGACCCATTGTGAATTCTGTGTAATATAGCCGTTACGATTTCACAAAGAAGCGACGCCGCTTCGGGGCTGACAGCCTGGCTACCGCAACGACAACCCGGTCAGTTATCATTCCGTTCATCTGCAGTTTGATCCCGACTGAGAAGCTCACCGTAAGCAGGGTAGTCCGTTGCCGGAGGGGCGTAGGTGCCGAAGAAAAAGGGTAGTCAGCCTCTAACGCTAATCGTGGTTCCGCATGACGAGCGGCCGCCGATCAGCTTTCGTTTTCCTACCTGGTTAGTTCCTCTTCTGAGTCTGCTCACCGTTACTACAGTGGCGGGCTTTGCTGTCGTCGGGGCGCACTCTTTGCGCCTCACGCAGGAAGTCGCTGCGCTGCGGCAGGATCGTCAGCTACAACAGGCGCGGGAACGCGAGATGCGTTCCACTATCCTTGTCCAACAGGATGAGGTTCGTGGTCTGTCGTCGCTGGTGAGCGGTTTCGAGACAGAGCTGGCCAGTGTCAACAACCTGAGCGCCGAAGTCCGCGAAATCATCGGTCTGCCCGCTCCTGAGAGTACCCCCGAGCCCCTTGTCACCACCTACTCGGAGGCAGCTTATCGGAGCATGGCGGCGGACGCACGCCTGTCAACCGCGGGCTATGAGGGACGCGGCGGAGGTCTGACGGCCGAGATCTCGGACAAGGGCATGGACGCCGCCGTGGAGCAGAGCCAGCAGATCATCGAGATGCAAAACGCGGTGCCCAGTATGCTTCGTGAGCTGGCAGAGCTGCGTGACGAGGTGCTGGTGCGAATGGCCAAGATCGAGCCGGAGAAGCGTACCAACCTTGATGACCTCGAGTTTCAGTTGCGGCTGCTGGCGGCAGCGCCACACCGTTGGCCGACGGACATCCGTCGAATCAGCAGCAAATTCGGCTACCGCTCCCTGCTGGGGAAACTCGAGTTCCACAACGGCATCGACATCCCGATGTGGTTCGGCACACAGGTCCTGGCTACCGCCGACGGCGTGGTCATCAGCGCGGGCTGGGACGGAGGACTTGGCTGGGCGGTCGAAGTGCAACACGAGATGGGGTTCACCACCACTTACGGTCACACTTCCAAGCTGCTGGTCAAGAAGGGTGACGAGGTCAAGGCCGGCGAGGCGATCGCGCTTTCCGGCAACTCGGGTCGCTCGACCGGTCCGCATCTGCACTATGAGATGCGCTTGAACAACATACCGGTGGACCCCTTAAAGTACCTGGACGCGGACCGCCCCTACGTCATTGAGAAGTAGTCATTCCACAGATGAACCTCGGAAACCATTGGGCCGAGGTTCTTCTTTTTCTGACAGCTAGGAGGAACATGTTCAGAAAAGAGCGCACCGTCGTTCCTTTTGAAGGCAAGATTGAGAACATCATCGGGCCCAAGACTCATTTCAAGGGACACCTGGTGGCCGAAGGCAACCTGCGCATCGATGGCCTCTTCGAGGGGACGTTGGAAACCAACGGCAACGTGGTGGTAGGTGAGTCAGCCAAGGTAGCGGCCGACATCAAGGCCAACAACGTCCAAGTGTGGGGCTCTGTGCAGGGCAATGTGACCGCTACTGGTCGACTGGAGATCCTGCCTGCGGGAAGCGTCTGGGGCGATGTCAAGGTCAAGTCGCTGCTGATTGACGAGGGGGGCTCGTTCCACGGCAAGAGCGTCTCGGCGGGTGACGACCAGGA
>MWCV01000023.1 GCA_002070215.1 Chloroflexi bacterium ADurb.Bin180
TCCGGAAGGGGAGCGCTAAAGCGCAACTACGAACCTGTCGTTCGCGCTCCCTGGGCAGTTATTCCACACTCTCAGGGGCGGCCCTCGTGTGGTCGCCCGTCCCCTCCCATTGCCCAGGTATGAAGACGGGCGGGCACAAAGTGCGAGCGCGGTCTGCCTGAAGACTTCCGGAGTCTTGGAGACTTCGGAAGTCTGGGCCAGGCCAGGCCGCAAGACCCGGCAGAGGCCCGACCTATTAGCAAACCCGTAGGGGCGGTACGCGAACCGCCCTTCCTACCGCTCTTGCTTTCGACGGAATGCACGAGCACCATCGCCCCGGCCCGCCCGTCTCTCACAACACACGCCCGACCTATTAGCAAACCCGTAGGGGCGGTTCGCGAACCGCCCTTCCAACCGCTGCCGCTTTCAGAGGAACACGCGAGCGCCCCCGCCTAAGACTTCCGAAGTCTCCCGGACTTGGGAAGTCTGGCTCAGGGCCGCCCCTCCCCCCTTTTGCACTTGTCCCCTTCTGCCTTATGATGGTCCCATGCCAGCAACCATCCTGGCCACCAAACTCTACCTGCCCCCGCCGCGGCCCAACGCCGTCCTCCGCCCACGCCTGCTCGACCTCCTCAACGACGGCCTCGCCGCCAACCACCGCCTGACCCTGATCTCCGCGCCGGCCGGCTACGGCAAGACCGCCCTGGTCAGCGCCTGGGTCGCCAGCAGCCACCGGCCCACAGCCTGGCTCTCCCTGGATGAGGCCGATAGCGATCCGACACGCTTCCTGTCCTACCTCATCGCCGCTCTGCAGACCGTCGCACCACAGGTCGGCACAGGCCTGGCCAACGTCCTGTCCTCGCCTCAGCCGCCCTCCACCGAGGCCATCCTCACCGCGCTGCTCAACGAGCTGGCCGCCGTCCCTGATCCCTTCACCCTCGTCCTGGATGACTATCACGTGCTCGACTCGAGCGCGGTCGACGCCGCCCTGGCCTTTCTCATCGACCACCTGCCGCCGCACCTGCACCTGGTGCTCACCACCCGCGAGGACCCGCGCCTCCCGCTGCCCCGGTACCGCGCCCGCGGTCAGCTCACCGAGCTGCGCGCGGCCGACCTCCGCTTCTCCCCTCCCGAAGCCGCGAACTATCTCAATCAGGTGATGGGCCTCAACCTCTCGCCAGAGGACATTGCCGCGCTGGAGACCCGCACCGAGGGCTGGATCGCCGGTCTGCAACTGGCCGCACTCTCGCTGCAGGGTCACCAGGACGCAGCGGGCTTTATCCAGTCTTTTACCGGCAGCCATCGCTTTGTGCTGGACTATCTGGTGGAAGAGGTCCTGCAGCGCCAGCCCGCCGGCGTGCAGCGCTTTCTGCTGCGCACCTCGCTCCTCGACCAGATGTGCGGGCCGCTATGCGACGCCGTGCTGCGCGACCCTTCCCTCTCGGCGCAGGAAACGCTGGAGCACCTGGAACGCGCCAATCTGTTCATCGTGCCGCTGGATCAGGAGCGGCGCTGGTACCGCTATCATCACCTCTTTGGCGCGTTCCTGCGGCAGCGGCTGCAGGCCCAGGCCGCCTCGTCCCCGGCCGACCCCGCCCTGCCCGAGCTGCACCTCCGCGCCAGCCAGTGGTACGAGGAGAATGGCTCCAGGGATCAGGCGATTCGACACGCGCTGGCGGCCGGGGATTTCGCGCAAGCGGCGGACCTGGTCGAGCTGGCCATGCCGGCCATGCGGCGAACCGGCCAGGATGCCACGCTGCTGGGCTGGCTTCAGGCGCTGCCCGACGAGGTAGTGCGCTGCCGGCCCGTGCTCAGTGCGGGCTATGCCGGCGCTCTGCTGGCCGCCGGCCAACCGCTGGCCGCGGAGGCCCGCCTGCGCGATGCCGAGCAGTGGCTGGACGCGCCGGCAGGCACGGACCAGCAGCCCACGGACGCAGCCGGCAAGCGGGTGGTGGTGGACCAGGAGCAGCTGCGCCGCACGCCCGGCATCATCGCCCTGATCCGCGCCGGACAGGCCCTGGCCCGCGGCGACCTGCCCGAGACGGTCCGACACGCCCGCCGCGCGCTGGAGTTCGCGCCTGACGACGATCATCTGATGCGCGGCGGGGCCCAGTCGCAGCTAGGGCTCGCCGCCTGGACCCAGGGGGATCTGGAGACCGCGCGCCGTATGACCGCCGACGGGATGGCCAACGTGCGCCTGGCCGGGCACATTTCCACCGCCATCGGCTGCGCCATCGTCCTGGCGGATGTGCAAACCGCGCAGGGCCGGCTGCGTGAGGCCATGGGCACCTACGAGCAAGCCTTGCGCTGGGCCACGGCTCCGGGCGCACCGGTGCTGCGCGGGGCAGCAGACATGCACGTGGGCCTGAGCAGCCTGCTCTATGAGCATAACGACCTGGAAGCCGCCAGGCAGCACCTGCTGGCCAGCCAGTCACTGGGCCACCTGGCCGAACAGGCGCAGAACCCCTATCGCTGGTGCGCGGCGATGGCGCGCCTGCGGCAAGCGTCGGGCGATTTCGACGGCGCGCTGGACCTGTTGGACCAGGCCGAGCGCCAGTACGACAGCGGCTTTTGCCCCAACGTGCGGCCGCTGGCCACGCGCAAAGTGCGGGTCTGGCTGGCCCAGGGCCGGCTGGAGCAAGCCCTGGACTGGACGCATCAGCAGGGACTGTCCGCCAGCGACGATGACCTGACTTACCTGCGTGAGTTCGATCACCTCACCCTGGCCAGGGTGCTGCTGGTCCGCCACCTCCGCAACCCTGGCGGCGGTGCCCTCGGCGAAGCAACGGGGCTGTTGGAGCGTCTGCTGTTGGCAGCGGAAGAGGGCGACCGCACGGGCAGCCTGATCCAGATCCTGGTGCTGCTGGCCATGGCCCATCAGGCGCGTGGGGCTCTGCCCGCCGCCCTCGCGCCGTTGCAGCGGGCCCTGACCCTGGCCGAGCCGGAGGGCTATGTGCGCACCTTCCTCGACGAAGGGCCGGGCATGAAACAACTGCTGCGCCACGCCGCCGCGCGTGGCGTTGCGCCAAACTATGCCGGGCGGCTGCTGGCCGCATTCGACACCGACCAGCCAACCAGCGCTGCTCAACCCCTGATCGAGCCCTTGAGCGAGCGCGAGCTGGAGGTGCTGCGGCTCGTGGCGCAGGGCCTGTCCAACCGCGAGATCGGCCAGCGGCTCTTCCTGGCCCTGGACACGGTCAAGGGGCACAACCGCCGCATCTTTGGCAAGCTGCAGGTCAAGAGCCGCACCGAAGCCATCGCCCGCGCCGGCGAGCTGGGACTGCTCGGTGCCGGCGACCGTTCGCCTCGTCCGTCGCCCCCACGCTAGCCCGGATCAACACCTCTGATCAACACCAAGGTGTCTATACGTCGACACCGCCTGCCTCCTATACTGCCTGTACATCAAGCCTGTAGCGCGGCACGTTGCCACGGGTCACCAGAGGTACAGGAGCTATGTCGAACGCACGCCATCACAAGATCGATTCAGACCAGCCCACGGTCTACCAGCTCCGGCTCAAGGGCCATCTGGGTCCCCAGTGGGCCGACTGGTTTGGCGGCCTGTCCATCACGTCCGCCGACAACAGTGACACGCTGCTGACCGGGCCGGTGACTGATCAGGCCGCGCTGCATGCGCTGCTGAAGCGAGTGCGTGATCTCGGCATGACGCTGGTCTCGGTGGGTCCGGTGGAACCGGCCCCGGCGGATCCGTCCGACGGCGAATAGCAGGTCCATCGAGGTTGCGTGGAAAGGAGGTTGGTCTGATACAGCTCTGTGCCCGGCGAGCCCCCGCAGAGGGGGACCCATATCGACACTGCTACAGCGCTCCCTGGCTGACTATGTAGGGCGCAAGCGGAGCGGTGCGCCCATTCCATCACGACGGCCGAACCAGGCCATCGCGACGATCAGAAAACCAAAGGAGATCAAGAATGAATCCCATGAGAAAGATCGCTATCGTTACCGGCGTGTTGTTCCTCATCGCTACCGTGGTGCCCCTGGCGGCCTCATCGCTCGTGCCTGCCCTCAGCGGCGCGGACTATCTCACGCGCTTATCCGCTCACAAGAGCCAGGCGGCCGCGGCAGTACTGCTCAATCTGGTCGGCTACCTGGCCTGTGCCGGCATCGCCGTCGCGCTCTATCCGGCTCTGAGCAAGTGGAATGTGGGTCTGGCCCTCGGAGCCGTCGTGTTCAGGGCCCTGGAGACGGCCTTTTACCTGGTCGGCGTAGTGAACCTGCTCTCTCTGTCGACCCTCGGCCAGCAGTTCAGCGCGGCGGGGGCGGCTGAGCGTGCGCCGCTGCAGGCCATCGCCAACTCGCTGGTGAGTATCAAGGATCACGCCGGCCTCGTAGCGGTGTTTGCCTTCTGCCTGGGTGCCTTCCTGTACTACTACGCCTTCTTTCAGTCGCGGCTCATTCCCCGCTGGCTATCGGGGTTTGGCCTCGTCGCCATTGTCCTGCTGATGGCGGCCTGTCTGCTGGCCCTGTTCAGCGGTAACCGCATCACCAGCTACGTTCCGTTGGCCATGGCCATCTTTATCCAGGAGATGGTGCTGGCCGTTTGGCTCATCGTTAAGGGGTTCGATCCAGCGGCGGTCGCGGCTCTGCTGGCCAAGGCGGCCGCGGCCGGCTTGTGAGCGCAGCAGGCGCCCTCACTGGCGGGGAGGGGGACGTCCCGGGGACCACCCCCTCCCCGCCCCTTCAGTGTCGCGGGCCCTTCAGCTCATCACCGAGTGGACACCAAACCTCATCAGGAGACAGACCCATGGCAAGAAATGGAGCAATGATCTTGTCTGCACCGTTGATCCGAATGGCCGCAGGGGGTGGAGCGGCATTCTGGGTGGCGAACCTGGCCATCTCGCGCACGCGCATCGCCGCCGAGTATCGGGCCGCCCTGTCGATCTCGTACTGGCCCATGATCGGGGCGTCGCTCGCGGGCGGCCTGCTCATCGGCTTGCTGGTCAGCTATGGTTTGCTGCGCTTCTATGACCGCATCCCGACCGCCAGCCCGGTGACCAAGGCGGTGATCCTGTGCGTGCTCGTCTTGATCATGGCCACGGTGGCCCTCGGGCTGCCCGCCACTCGCGCAACGTCGGGCGATGCCTGGCGGTATTTCCTCATCGGCACCCTGATCAACCTAGTCAGGATTCTGGCT
The DNA here is from genome assembly GCA_002070215.1 of Chloroflexi bacterium ADurb.Bin180. Classification (NCBI taxonomy): domain Bacteria; kingdom Bacillati; phylum Chloroflexota; species Chloroflexi bacterium ADurb.Bin180. Next base: position 5,129 of record MWCV01000023.1, read on the forward strand.
CTCGGCGTGGCGGTCGGCTGGCTGTACTGATTCCCCGTGACTGCCCGGGCTCTGGCCCGCCCCTACTGGTCCTTCGGTCAATGGAACGCACGGGCTCGATAGCCCCAAAGACTCGAGTCTTGATCCGGGCGACCGTCGCGGCCGCTCCTCACTCCGCTTGACCGAATCCCGCTGGCGCGCTACCATACCTCCGCACGCCGAATGTCCGCCAGCGAAAGGAGCCCCGGTGAACCTCATCGACGTCCGCGCCGACAATGTCGACCAGACCTCCTTTTTCTGCATGATGAGCAAGAAAAAGTCAGCGGGCTACCAGACCAAGCTGGCCTGGCTGCGCTCCCGCTTTGCCGAGGGACTGCGCATCAAGCTGCTCGACCTCGCTGCGGGCGGCCGCGGCTTTGTCGAGTACATCCCCGGCGAGTACGCCTGGCGGCCCGTCCACGCCGCGGGCTATATGTTCATCCACTGCCTGTGGGTGGTGGGTCAGAGCCGGGGCAAGGGCTATGGGCGGCTGCTGCTGGACGAGTGCGAGCGCGACGCCCGGGCCTGCGGCGCGCGCGGCGTGGCCATGCTCACCAGCGAAGGCATCTGGCTGCTCAAGCCGGGCTATCTGCTGGAGCAGGGTTTCCAGGACGTGGCCCAGGCCGCGCCCGGCTTTCACCTGATGGTCAAACAGTTCGAACCTGGCCCGCTGCCGTCTCTGCCCACCGACTGGGACCAGCGCGCGGCGCGCTACGGCCAGGGCCTCACCGTGGTCAACGCCGGCCAGTGCCCCTACATTGCCGACGCCACGCGAACCGTGCTGGAGGTGGCGCAGGCCAGGGGCGTCCCCGCCCGCGTCGTCGAGCTCACCAGCAGCCAGCAGGTGCGCGACGAGGCACCCACGCCCTATGGCGTGTTCCAGATCCTGCTCGATGGCCGGGTGCTCAGCTACCACTACCTGCTGCCGAAGGAACTCGAGAAGGCGCTGGAGCAGGCGAAGAGGTAGTTGGCGTCAGGGCCAAAAAAAGACTCCCAAAGCCTCCCAGACCAAGTCTGATCTGGGGCCGCCACTTCCTCAGCGCCTCTTCAACATCCTTGACCCGGTGCGCGGCCGAGTGGCCCACGAGATCCCCGGGCCAATCCGGTCGACGCCCCCGGCCGCTGAACCACTTCTCCGGCGCCGCGCGCAGCGCGGCCAACACGTCCTCTTGCACCTGCCGGTGCCAGGCCAGCACCTCGCGCGGCGAGCGGCTGTGCCAGCGCTCGTAGACCAGACGGTTGCTGTCGGTGGTGTTGAGTCCGCGCTCCTCGGCGGGCACAGGCAGCTTTCGAGCCGAGCGGGCTGCCGCGGCCTTCCAGTGGGTGATGTGCGCCAGCGCATCCTTGACCGTCCACCGGTCTTGGGAACGGGGGCGGGGTACGGGCCGCTGCCACTCTTCGTCGGTCAGATGGGCCACGAGGTGGTCCAGGAGCTCGAACTCGTCGACCACACGCTGGATGACTTGCTCACGGTTATGACGCATAGTGGTGAGACCTCCGGCGCTATCCTGGAGCAGCATGTAGGCCACTCCACGGTTCGTAGTTCAGGCTCTGCCTACCGGCGCCCCGACCTGCAGGTCGGGGTCAGCCTGTCCCCGACCAGGCCACGCTGCGTGGCAGTGCGGGGTGTCCGGCAATGGCAGGCACCGGAGCGCTAAAGCGCAACTACGAACCTCTCAGACTGCCAAGTCCGGCCTCGGGCGAACCTACTCCCCCCTCACCACAAACGTCGCCGCCAGCACCTCGAACGCCGCGGTGAGCTCCGCCGAATGCTCCCCCTCCCGCAGCGCGGTGAGCACCCAGATCCAGTCGCCCTCCGCGACATACACCGTGCGATACCTCAGCACCTGCCCCGGATCGGTCTTGCTCTCGTGATCGCTGACGGACTCTACCGCCCGCCTGCCGGCCACGGTGACGATCCTCGGCTCCTCGATCACCGTACCGCCCGACTCGAGCAGCTTTTCCAGCGCCCGCTTCAGCAGCGCCTCGTCGCTTACCGTCCAGTCGCTCTCGCGCGTGGCCAGAGCCACCGCCAACGCCCCCTGCTCTTCGGCAAACCCGGCCGGTGACAAAACCGTCTGCCGCGTATCGGTCAGCGCGCCCGCCGGCACCTCGATGGCCATCCACGCCGCGGGATAGCAGGCGGCGAAGGGCATGGTCTCGCCAACGTAGGCATCGTATCCCGGCGCGCAGGCCAGGTCGACCTCTGGCAGGGCAGCGCCCGGTCCGGCCACCCGTGGCACAAACCCCTCCACGAATTTGGTCATCAGTCGCCGCGCGCGCTCGACATCCCCGCTCAGGTCATAGACCTCGAAGGAGAACAGCTCTTCCGCTGTGCTGTACACGGCGGCGACCGCGGCGACCGTGCGGCCATCGGGCATGTGCAACAGCGTGGCCACCTCACCGGCGGGGTATCCGGCGATCAGCCGCGTCCGGCTGCCCTGAATGGTCGTGTCCTCTATCCCGTAGGACCAGCTCTTGAGTAGGACCACGCACTGATTGGCGGTGAGGGCCGCGTCCCCCGGGGCTGGTCCATGATAGATGCGCACCCCATCGTTCTTCCTGGCCCAGCCAAAGCGGTGGAGGAACCCGATGCTCCAGGCGCCGTTCTCCTGTATGTCGACCATCGGCTCCCATAGCAGAGGGTACTTGAACGTCAGACCGAGCCTGGCATCCCTGTACGTGGTCCAGCCGGCCGAGAGCACCGGCGCGATGGCCAGGCCAAACGCCACCAGGCAGCCCAGACCGATCAACAGCACCCAGCCCTCGCGCACGAACCTGCGACCGGCGGCCCGCCAGGAAAGCACGAACAACAGCAGGCCCAGCACCAGCCCCACTCCCGCGCCAATCCACAGGGCGCCGGAATAGGTGAAATAGTCCGCCGCCAGCGCCGCGAGCGGCGTTCCGACCATCATTAGCCAGCCCAGGTACATTCGGAGCAGGTTGTCGCGCTGCCGCTCCCGCTCGACCCGCGGGACCACCTCGGCCACGATGGCTGCCGCCTCGACGCCTGGCACGCTGTGGCGGACCAGGTCCTGAACCGCCTCCTCGGGCGTGGCGCCAGCCCTGAGCCGCGCCGCGGCCAGCTCATAGTCGAACGATGACGGATTGTAGGAAGAGGGAGAAGAGTCGGTCATGGTGCCCTCCCCAACTGGTTCTGCTTCCGACTGATCACGCCAACAGGATTGCCCGGAACACAAGTCCGCGCCCCGGCAGCCAGCCTTGTGGCCGAGCGCCCGCTACCCGCGATGGACGTCCAGCCTATTAGGGGTCTTGTAGGGGCGGTTCGAGAACCGCCCGCAGTGGAACCCGCGGGCACAACTGCCGTCAAGACTTCCGAAGTCTTCCTAGACTTCGTAAGTCCGAATTCCCCGCCTACTCCGCCTTCCTCAGCACCAGCGTCTCGAGCGCGGTCTGCAGAACCGCCGCGAGCAGCTCCCGCTTCTCCAGCGGACCATTGGCCATGAAGTATCCCTCGCAGCGCACGCCCGACACGCTGATCAGCTCCTTGTACGCGCGCGTGGTCACGCCGTTCGCCGTCTGCTCCTCCTCCCAGGCGGCGCGCACAGCCCTCTGCCCCTGGAGCGTGCCGAGCTCAGGCGCCCGCAGCACCACCCCCTCGCCGCGCCTGATGGAACCTTCCACGTGCGCCAACAGCTCTTCACCCGTCCGCAAGAAGGCCGCCGGCGCAGGCGGGCGCACCGAGAAGGACACAAACCCCCGGCCGAACTCACCCATCTCGGGCGTCAGGATCACGTTGACCTGGTCGGACTCCACTCCGGCGGGCAGCTCGTAGGCCATCCAGTCGGCCGGGTAACAGACGGCGATGTAGGTGCTGTCGGCGCGGTAAGGCTCGAACCCGGCGGGGCAATTCAGGCCCGAGTCCGGCAGCGCGGTCAGAGGTCCGGGTGAGAGAGGCTGAAAGCTGTCCAGGAAGCGGCGGTAGAGCGGCTCGAGCTGCGCCAGGTCGCCGTGCCAGTCACTGGCCTCGAGCCAAAAGTCGCCGTTCAACGTCGACACCAGCGCCGTCCAGTGCTGGTAGGCCCCGCCGATTTTGTCCTTGCTCTCCCACGAGACCCACGCCGCCGGCCACCCGCTCACCACGGTCAGCCCGCGCTGAAAGAGCGTGACCCGCTCATCCAGAAGCAGCGCGGCCTTGAGCTGGAACAGGCAGTCGTTGGCGGTGCGCCCGCCGCGACTCGGCCCGCTGCCCATCATCACCTTGAGCTGCCGGTCGTCGCGCCGCAGCTTGAATCGGGGCGTAAAGACCACGCTGTAGAGGTCGCCGCTCGTGTCATAGCGGAGCACCCAGTCACTCGGCTGCGCCACGGTGAAGCCGACCAGCACATCGCGATAGGTGATCCAGCGGCGCGAGAACAGCGAGAGCGCGGCAACGGGCAGGCTGAGCACCACCGCCCCGATCACCACCAGCGCCAGGGTCAGCCGAATCCCTTTGCGGCCGGCCAGGGCCAGGCCTTGCGCCAGGCGCCAGATCCCCGCCCCGGCAACCGGCGCTAGCAGCAGCGACACGACCCACTCCGCCCCGTGGCCATAGGAGAGCTCTATCGCGAGCAGACTCACGATGGCCACCACGCCGCTGGTGCGGATCTGAGCCAGGCTGTGCGCCCGGCGCAGCAGCTGATCCTCCTCGGCCAGCGTGCAGATCACCTCCACGGCGGTGGCACCGTCCCCGGAGGCGGCCAGGTCCTCCACGGCGCCGCGCAGCGAATCCTGGCGGCTCAGCGCCGCGGCGGCGCGGGCCAGGTCTTTTTCCGTATCGCGCGGCGGGCGGGGTTCAGGAGCGGTCATGGTTCCCTCCTCGGGTAGCGTCGGGCAGGGTTGTGACGCAGGGTGTGCAAAGCATCCCGTCTCCGTCTACTGCCTCAATCGCACCGTGGGCGAGCGTAGCACCAGGCTGGCCGCCGGCCGGTCGAACTCGACGCGCAGCAACTGGCGGGCGGTCACCGGCCCTGCGGCGATGATCCAGGCGTCCCATTCATCGTTGAGGATGCGCGCGGCCCGCTTGTCGACGGTCGAGGTGACGCCGTCGCTCTCGACATCGGCCTGCCAGGTGATCACGGCGGCCCTGCGCCCGGCGAGCTGCGTCAGCGCCGGCTCGCTGCTCACCGTGCCCCCACCCCATTCGTCACTCGACGGTTTGTCCTGCTGGTCGAGCGGCTGGATGGTGCCGTTGTGTTGGAGCAGGTAGATGCGTGAAGTCATGGTTGAATGCCTCCTCAGCCACGAAATCGATGCTCGTTGTGCCAGCGCAGATAGCCCACACCCGGCCGGAGCGCCGGGTCCGCCGGCAGCACCTGCAGCGCCTGACCGTGCAACGCATAGTACTGCTTGCCGTTGTCGAAATCGCTCTTGATTCTCGGGCTGACTTCCACGTTGAGCTTGTCCGTGACCGTCACATAGCCCCGGTCGAACAGAATCCGCAGGTCTGCGCGCAGGAGAATGCCGTTCTTTACTTCCTGAGGTCCCGACTCGGACACGGGCTTGATGTGCGCGGCCTGCAGCACGGGCAGGGTACGCTCTCCCGTCACCGAGCAGCGCCGCTCATAGGCCTCGGTCACCAGTACGCGAAACCCGCCCTGACCCAGGCGGTGCAGGGAGAGCGGAGCCGCGGCTGGCTCTGCTACCTGCCGGACCGGCTGCGGCTGCGGCAGCGCCATCACCAGCCCCTGCGCCGCCTGCACCCGGTGCCACAGCTCGCGGCCGATGGGCCCCGCCAGGTCATAGCCCTTGCCCTGCTGAATGGCCGGGTGCCAGTCCCTCGGCGCCGGGATCCACCGTTCGGGTGGCAGGAAGAACGGCTCGGTGAGCACGATGTTGCCAATGACGGGATCCGGCCCGCCGCCCGGCTCGCGGCGGTTCAGGATGGCCGAACGAAAGGTCTCGAAATCGGGCGCGCCGTTCTTGGTGCCAAAGACCTCCCAGGCCATCGACAGAGGCAGGAAGGAATGGGAGACAAAGTAGCCCCCGCCGACGACATAGTCCTGCGGGCTGTGGAGCTTGAAGAGGAACGGAGCGCCTGGCTCGAGTGCGGCGAACGAGGCCTTGCCGCCTGGCCGCCAAAAGTTGACCTCGTCGGGCTTGATGAGGGACAGGTACTTGAACCACTGGTTGTCGGTTACGCCGATGTAAAAGCGCACAGGTGCCTCCTTGCGCGGGCTACCGCGCTTGTGCCTCCCCAACCGAAGGGCCAGCTTTGCGCCACAGGGCCGGCTCGCGGTTCTCGGCCCAGGAGGCGATGACTTTGAGTGCCGCGCAGGACACCCGGGCGTCCAGCGGACGGACAGCGAAACCATCATAGAGGCACTCGTTGCGCAACAATCGAATGGTGTGCATCATAATGGCTTCATGCCGGCGCAGAACACCCATATCGCCCAACTCGTCGATCAGATCCGCCAGTCCCAGGGTACACTCGGAGCCATGCTTCTCTTCCCACAAAGAGCGGCAGAACCAGAGCACGCGCTGCCAGTTGGCCACGATGGCCTTCGACGGGTCTTGCTCAAGGCGCATCTCCATACTAACTGGAGTCTCGACCTCCAGTGCATCGCTAGTCCGACGGTATAGCGTGGCCTTGAGTTCACCGAGCATCTCGCCGGGAACTGCCGTCAGTGTGTTGCACGTCTTGTTGCGTCCGCATCCGACGCAATTCGCCTTCGCACGCGCCAACCGCATCTGGTGGGCCAGGCCGTTGCAGAGCTGGTTCACCTGCTGACGCGGCTCGATGTGCAGTTGCTCCGAAAGGCAGTCGTCGCAGTAGCCCCCGGGGGCGTTTGCTTCCAGAAACTCGAGAATGCTCTCCTTGTTGGTCATCGCCCGGTCTCCCTCCGTCTTTTCTCTGTCAGCCCAGGGCCCGACCCAGCTCCTCCAGGTCCTGCCCCTGACTCTCCCCTCGCACCACAAACACCCGCCACCCCTTGGCCTTGAGTCTGCGGCGCTTGACCTCGTCCGCTGCCGCCACCGATGCTTGCTCATGCGGCGGACCATCCACAAACACGGCCAGGTTGGGCTCGTAGAACAGGTCGGCCACAGCCAGAGGCTCGTCGTGGTCATAGAGCGTCTTTTGCGCGGCGTCAGGCAGCCGCAGTCCCCTCTCGGCAATGGCCCGCAGCACCTGCCGCTCCAACCCGGACTGGCAGCGAGCCAGCAATTCCTCCAGCGTCGGTCCGGCCGCCACTGACCCGCTCTCCTCCACCCTCAGCCCATCCAGAGCGACCAGCCAGGGCAGCACGAGCTGGCGGTCAATCCACTCATGATCCATCTGGTTGTAGAACGTAAGCAGGCAGTCGTAGCAGGCGCGCTCACAGCCTCCTTCCGGGTCGTTCTCGTGCAGGATCTCCCTGGCCCGCGCAATAACCTGCTTGAGCCGCGGCGCCGCAGTGAGCGATTCGAGCACACCCGCCCCACCCTCCGCCGTTTCGTACAACACCAGGTTGAGTTGGCCCGGCTCGGTGGGGTGCTGGGTGAGGAACCCGCCCAGCTCTCGCTCGTCCAGGTTGAGCGTGACGGCGATGGATTGCAGCCAGGTATGCAGCAGCGTGGTGTAAAAGAAGCGCGCTCCCTCCGCCGGCACGCCAGCCGGCCGGGGCACCACCAGCTCCAGCACGTCGGTCTGCACGTCGGTGTAGAGGTTCAGCGGCGGGGCCACATCGCTCTCTCTCGCTTTCTGGCGACAGCCGCCTTCGGCCCCGGCCGCCACATGCTTCGCTACTGCATCCTCGCCAAGCAGCCAGCGGTGGCATTTGGTGCACAGCCGGAACCCACTGGCCTGACCTTCTCGCTCGGCCTGGCGCGGCCCGGCGTTCACCAGCACGATGCGCCCATTGTGCTCATAGCGCAGCTCGAAAGAAACCTTGTCTCCCACCTTTACTTCAGATGAACGCACGTAGGAGCCGGGCTGGTAATGGGGGGTCACCACATAGCCCAGGCGCAGCCTTTCCTCCTCGTCCGCAGTGATGCGGGCCGTCTTCTGGGCGAACATATCGGGCAGCTCCAGCGCCAGCTGCGGCGGGCTGTCGCGCAGGTCCTTGCCGCAGCGGCAGGCAGCGCGCTTGGCCTCTGGCCCGAGGTAGGCCGCGCTGCAGGTCGGGCAGAGGGTCAGCTCTTTTGTCTCCGGGGCCAGCGCCCTGGTCTTGAGTCTGGCATGGGTCACCTCATAGCGGCTGCCGCGATAGTAGAGAAAGTTGCCCGGCGCGAATTCGCTGAGCGCGATCATCGGATCCCGCTCCAGCTCCTCCTCCAGCTCACCGAACGACGTGGTCACGGCCAGGCGCGGAAAAGCATAGTTGGGCAAGAAACCCTCTCCGCCCAGGTAGCGATACACATACCAGGCGTCTTCTCCCTCGCGCATCTCGTACATCTTGCGTTCGATGACCTCGCGCCGGCGGCCCTGCGCGGCATCCGGTCGGCCGGTCGAGCGTTGGCGATTGATGAGCTCTAGCTCCTCAGTGAGGCGGCCGTACTCGCGCCGCCACCGGTCAAAAGCACGGTCCAGACCGTCGACGAAAGCAGCGATGGTGCGGTCAATGAACTCCCGGGTCAGCCAGGGCAGCGCGGCCATCTCGGCGGCGAAAGCCTGGCGCACGGCCGCGGCGATATCGCTCGACCGATTCGCCACGGCGTTCCGGTAGCTGCGCTCCACGTCGGACCGCAGCGGGTAGAGGGGCGGCTGCTCCAGATCAAGCAGCGCCTTCGGCTGACCGTGCAGTTTGAGTCCCTCACCGAGCGTCTCCAGTACCAGCGAATGGATGTGCGTTACCAGCAGCCGCTGGTTGTCCATCAAAAAGCGCGGCGCGGCAATGCGCCCGGAGATGACCTTTTCCGGGAAGCGGTAAAAGTACTGGTCGTGTGGTCCGCGGCGAGCGCCCACCCCGCAGAACACGGTGATGAGCGAGGGCTGTCCTCGCCTGCCGGCGCGTCCGGCCCGCTGGGCGTAGCGCGAGGGCGAGGGCGGTACGTTGCGCATATAGACCGAGCTCAGGTCGCCAATGTCGATGCCCAGCTCCATCGTCGGCGTGCACACCAGCACGTTCAGCGGCTGGGTACAATCCTTAAAGCGCGCCTCGATCTCTTTGCGCACCTGCCCTTTGACCTGGCCGCTGTGCTCCTCCGCCGCCAGGGTCACCGCCTGGTCCAGCGGCAGGGTGTATTGCGCACGGTAATAGTCGTCGCGCATTTCCCGCGACTCTCTCAGCTCGGCGCAGGAGATGCCCGTGCAGCAACGCAGGCTCTTGAACTGATGGACCGTCCCGCAGCGCGGACAGGCCAGGTGCAGCGTCCGGTCGGTAACCTGCAGTTGCAGCGCCTCTGAATTGACCAGGTACAGCTCGTGCTCGAGCCAGGCCGGCCCCGCCCTCTCGCGCAGCCTGTGCCGCACCAGGAATCCCGCCCTTGGGTCGGCCAGCGCGGCCACCACCCCGCCCACCAGCTCTTTCGCTTCGGCAAAGCCGAGCCTGAGTGCGCGCTGTGTCCATACCACCAGCGAGGTGCGGCCGGTGGCAAAGCGGTACACCGTAACCCCGTGCCGGCGCACGTCTGCCGTGTCCGAATAGCCCACCAGCCTGGCCTCGTCAGCATCGTGAAAAAAGGCCTCCTCGTTGAGGCGCTCCAGCACCTGGGTACGGAACTCGTGCGGGTTCAGCAGCGACGGATGGCCGATGGCCAGACGCTTGCGCATGATTTCCATAAAGCCCAGCAGATAATCAAAGCGGGTGTCCGCGTCGAGGTCGGCCAGCAAGGGCAGACCAGTCCACGGCCCGGGGTCGGCGGCAAAGCGGTCCAGCCCGCCATAGCGCACGATCAGCAGACCCACGTCCTCCAGGTTGCGGTGGGTGTAGCGGTGCGACTCTTCCAGGTCCAACAGCGTGGCAAAGCGCAGATACTCCTGGTAGCGCTGCTCGCTCTGCGCATCGGGGATGTAGGCGCTGCCGTCGCGCCGGTAGGCGGGCAGGGCCTGGGCATCCTCCAGGGCGCGGAACAGCCGGAGGCCCACCTCGCTCACCGACAGGGCCCGCCCTTCCTCCTCGGTGAACCCGCCCGAATGCAGCGCGGTGTAGAGCGCCTGGCGAAAGGCAATGCGCCGCTGCAAGTTGTTGATGTGCGCCGACTGCAGGGCCGTGTCCTGCCGGTTGTCGGAAAAGGCAATGATCTTGCGCTCATCCTCGCCCATCCGTTCCATGGTGTGACGGAGCAGCACATCGGTCGCCGTGGACCGGCCCACGGCACCAAAGGTAAAGAGCTTGTTGAACTCGCGCACTCGCCGGTCGTAGGCCACGCCGCAGGCCGGGCACAAGAGCAGCGGCACGCCGACCAGGCTCACCGCAAAGGCGTTGCGGTGCGCGCAGGCGGACGTCTGCTGGTCGACCGGACCGTCCGCCGCGCCGAGGATACGATTGCAGTCGGGACAGTAGCGCTCGTTGCGCGGCACAGAGCCGGCATAGTCCGACCGTACGTTCGCCCTTGGCGTGAGCCAGTTCTCGGGCAGAGGTGCTCGCTCGGGGTCGTGCGCCGCCGGGTACAGGTAATAGGCATCGCCCTCGAACTCGGGCGCATCCAGTTCGCGCGGATGCAGCGCCCCGTCGCGGGTCAGCGACACGCCGTAGAACTCTTGCCCGCAGGCCCGGCAAAAGTGGAGCGGGAAGGTGGGCACATCGGCCCGACCCGTGGCAGCGCAGACCGGGCAGGTGCGCTCGCCGCGGTCGTTGAGATGCGCATCCCCCTGGCGCAGGCATGCGCTGATAGCGCGGCCCTGAGAGAAGAACGCGTGCAGCTTGGGCGGCGGCGCCTTGAGGGCCTCCAGCGTTTGCTGCAGCTCGCTCCTTTCGCGCTTGAGCTCTTGCGCGGCGCTGCTCAGCGTCTGCGGCCGACGCGCCACCGTCTCCAGCAAGACGCGCGTGTCCTCTGGCAGCTCGGCCGGCAGCGGCGCGTAGGACTCGCCCACCACGTGGTCCGGCAGAAAGACCTCGCCAAAGAGCCGCGCGGCAAACTCGGCCACAATGCCCGCCGCGGTCTCCCCCTCGCCGCTCTCCACCGTGGCGCTGGTGCCGATGCAGCGCAGTGTGCCGGTGGTGCCCGTGTGCTGCTTGAGGCGGCGGATCAGGCAGGCCACGTCGGCGCCGCGCTTGCCGGTGTAGGTGTGGATCTCGTCCAGCACCAGAAAGCGCAGCACACCGCGCATCGACGGCGGAAAGAGCTTTCTATCCTCAAACCGCGTGAGCAGCAGCTCGAGCTGCACATAGTTGGTCAGCAGGATGTCCGGCAGGCGCTCGCGAATCTCATCGCGGGAGAGGACCTCGCTGTCGAACGGCGTGTCGCGGCCATAGACCTGCTGGTACTGGGCCAGCGCCGCGGTAGGCGAATTGGGGGTATCGCCGGTGTACAGGCACAGGGTGAGGCCCGAGCCGGCCAGGCGCCGCGCCAGGTCCTCGTACTGCGAGTTGGCCAGCGCGTTCATCGGATAGACAATGACCGCCTTGATGCCGCGCACGTGCTGGTCGCGCTGGCGCAGCGCCTCCGAGACGATGGGCACGGCGAAGCAGAAGGACTTGCCCGAGCCGGTGCCGGTAGCCACCACCGTGTTGTGGCCGCCGAGGAGCGAGCGAATGGAGGCCGACTGGTGCTGGTAGAGGCGCACCGGCGGAGCGGCGCGGTTGCCCGGCGTGGCAGTGAACACAGCCGGGGTGGCCGGGTGCAGCAGGCCGGCGCCCACCAGGTCGGCAAAAGACTCTCCGGCAGCAAAGGGCCGCGTGACTTCGACGTAGGGTTCCTTCCAGAGCAGCGCCCCGGCCTCGACCCGTTCTTTCACCCAGCTCTGGATAGCGGGGTTGAGGAACTTTTGAAAGGTGTGAACATAGCTCAGGTACTGCTTCTGGACGTGGCTCAGGGTTTCGAATGGGTTCATTGGCACCCCTTGTCCATATCGTACTGTTGCGCGGCGCGCCTACATATCATCCTCCAGGCCAGGGTCGATTCTGCTCCAGGTACCCAGGTACTGCGCGGCCTTCGGATTGGGCCGCCCGCTGCGGTCCAGCGACACGGTGAACCGCCAGCGAGGGCGCCCGTTGGAGTGGGTCTCGTTCAGCTCCGCAACAGGCACCACGAACAGGCTGGCGTCGTCCAGCAGGCAGGCCACCAGGAAATCCGAGTTGTCGCGCTCGTTCTGGGTCAGGAAGAACTGCACCATGTGGGTGTTCTTGCCGGTGGTGTAGAGCTTTTGCCTGGTCTTGACCTCGATGCGCACCCGCTGGCTGGTTTGCGTGTTGGTCAACAGCAGGTCATAGCCCGACTCGCCGACGTTGGAGAACACCTCCCAGGGTTTGCCCGGCAGGGAATGGGTCTTGAGGTAGAGCCGCAGCAAGACCAGACTTTCGCCGATTTCACCGATCAGGGACTGCACGTTCTGTGGGAGCTTTTCCCGAGCCATGATGTGTACCTCCTTATTCGCTGCGATTGACTTGCTCCAGCCGGCCCGGAGCATCACCGGCTGCTGCTACAAGTGTATGCTAAGCCGCGACAACGGATGTCGCGACCTTCGGCACGTTCTCCAACTCCAGGCGCTGCAGAATGCCGCGAGCGGACTCGATCAGCTCGCGCTGGGCAGCCACATCGCGGTCGGCGTCCCAAACAAACGGCCTGATGGGGTGCATGATGCAGTTGCGCAGACCGTTCAGGCGATTCAGGACGGCCTCGGCCCTTTTCCGCGACGGGTATCCCAGTCGAGCGCGTAGACCGGGTGTCTTGCTGATCACGGTGAACAGGTCGCCCAGGTAAAGGCTCGCCACGACGCCGACATCTACCTTGCCGGTCTCTGTTGTACTGCGCACTGGCTCGATCTCATTGCGTCGTTCCTCCGAGAGCACAGTGAGCACCTTGCTCTCGTCAGGATAGGCCTCGCGCACCATCTTGCCAAGGCCAATCTCGAGCTGCCCGACGAGGTTGTACACATAGGCCCTCACTTCGATCTTGTTCAGGTCACTCGGCGTCACGAGGCCTACCACATCCTGACAACGCAGCACGAGGAAGCCGGGCTGCCTGCTCTTGGCAAATGCATCGAGGAGGTCAGCCACGCCGGTACTGGCGGCGATCAGCCACCCTTCCGTCAGCGACCCAGCTCTCTTCCCTCGACGCATGAGGCCGGTGATTCGGTTGCCTTTCGTAATCGGGATGAGATCAAAGCGCCGCGCCTTAGCTTCCTCCAGGACCTGCTTCTTATTCGTCCCTTCCTCCCAGGTAAGGAGCCTGTCGCGGGGCGTCATGATTCTCTCCACCGTAAAGACCTGATTGAGCAGCTCCCAAGGGGTAGTGGCCATGGCGGTCTCCCTCCTCGGTAAAAGAATCAGTTGTTGGCGGGCAGCAGGTAGCGATACTTCAGCGGCACGTCGCCAGGATCAGGCTCGGTCGCGGCGTCCTCGCGCGATGGGTGCGGTGAGTGATGTTTTGGGTCAAAACATTGGTACAGGCCGTACGAAATGTTCCACAGATAGTTGTAGACTACTGCTGTCCCTTTGTTCGCGTTGGCCACGGCGTGGGAGCTCACATACGAGCCCACGCCAGGCCGCCAGTCGTCGAATTCCTGGCGCACGCGGTCGATCAGCTCTTTGGCGGTGAAGGTTTTCTTCTTGCCTGCCAGCAGCCGGCTGACCAGGTACACCGCCACATGAATCTTGACCTTGCTCTTGGGTTCTGGCGCAGGCTTGGGCTCTGTCGTGGGGATCCCCTCCTCGACCGGCTTCTCCTCGGCTGGATTGTCCGCGATCAGCTCCTGCAAATCCTTCTCCCAGCTCCTGGCCCACAGGGCGCGGTCCAGGTCGCGCAGCGAGAGGCCCACTCGCTCGGCAAACGCCTGGCAGGCGTCGCGGTACTGCAGGTACTCGGGCGCCGTCTCCGGGAAGGCGTCCGGCAGGCCCGGCATTCCCTCGGCAACGGCAGACTGCCAGGCGCGGGAATCGAGCACGGTGAAGCGGTCCGGGTAACACACGGTCAGGATCGCCGAGGCGATGGGCAGGCCGATGTTGCGCACGTTGGTCAGGAGCTGCAGCCGAGTTATGTCGTCCTGCGCCCCCGCCACCTGGCTCATCAGTGTGTCCGCGCTGAGGCCAGCCTCCTTGAGGGCTTTCTTGATCTTGGTCTTGGTGCGGTTGGACTTCCAGACGATGATGGCGTAGAAATCGGCCACCGACAGAGTACCGTCCCGCCGAAAGCGGGCCGACACCTCGTCGAACAGGTACCGCTCCAGGTTGTAGAGCCGGGCCAGCCGGCGGCACTCATCGACACCCATCATGCGGCAGCCTCCTTGCTCCAGTCGGAACCCTTCAGCCTGTCAAACGCCTCCAGCACCAGCCTCTTCGTCCGATACTCCCCGTACCTGGCCTCGTCCTTGCGGCGGACGATGGGGAACGTCTCCAGAATGTACTCCAGCTCTTCCCGCGTCAGACCGTACAGATGGGCATAGATGGCATCCAGCTCCGCCCGGAGATGGGCGCGGCGCTCTTCGTCCCACACAAAGGGCGGCGGGAAGGCCGGCTGACCCTCCGGCGGCGGGGTGGTGTGCACCGGCACGCCGGCGAACCAGCGCTGCCACGTTTCCCGCCCCACCTCGGCCAGGACGTCCAGGGCAAAGGGCTGCAGGTCCCAGCCGGTGTAGCTGAGCTCAAGCACCTTGGGAACGATGGTCGACCGCAGTCTCGGAAGGTAGACCGTTGGCGGAAAAGTGGGCAGCTGGCGCAAGATGAAGAATGTGAGATCAGTGCCGCCCATCTTCTGTCGGACAGCGTAGTCGAAGGAGATGGCATTCAGGTTTGCCAGGATGCAGGCCGTACCAACAGCTGCCTCCGACTCAGCAAAGACCAAGGGAGCTTTGTGGCCCACCGCCGCGCGTGGCAGCATGCAGAAAATGCTGGTGCGCTCATCGGTGGAGCGGGCGATGTCACGGAACGCCAGCAAGTACTTCTGTTCACCGCCTAGTTTCGAATCTGTCTCTGCCCGGGCCACCCAGTATCTGGGCAGCGGGGCTAAGGTAGGGTCACTACGCTCGACGAGATCAGAGTCCCGAACGCTTACTCCCGGCCCCTGATAGGTAGCCCATCGATGATCGTATTGGTGCATCATCTTGGCCTCGTACAGCGGCAGGTAGACCTCCTTGCCGCGCACAAAGCGGTTGCCCTTGAGCTCATAACCCTGCCGCTCAAGCTGCTCCCGCGTGCGGAAGAGGTGGCTGTCACTAGTCATGTTGAACAGGCCCTGCCGGAAGGTGATTCCCCACGGGTTTTCCCCGGTACGCTCGTTGACCAGCACCGGCGCGGCGCGGTACAGTTTGCGCGTTAGCTCGGCATCGCGGCGGGTGCGAAAGATGGGACAGGTGCGCGTGTTGGGGTTGAACAGGGCCAGGTCCTCCTGGGTCAGAGTCATCCGCCATTCTGGATCGGCCAGGTCGTCAGTTCTGCTGAGAAAGAAGGCGAAGCTGGCGCTAGGCACAGGTCGACTGGAGAGCGTGACCAACGAGAACTTCATCGCGCTGACTACATCCGCAAACAGCTTGCCCCGGTTGTCAAAATCGTAAAAGCTAACCAGCTGCTCACTCTCGACCAGGTCGGCAAAGAACTCACGGTAGGTATAGTCCGTGGCGATGCCGCTGGGCACGATGATGCCGGCGCGGCCGTCCACAGACAGGAGCTGCCGGGCCAGGTCAGCAAAGACGGCGTAGGTATTGACACGCCCGCCCGACGATAGTCTGAATCGATCCGAGTGCTGAAGGTAGTGGGTCTCAGAGTCGGCCTTGCGCAGGGCACAGAGATAGGCAGCGTGCAGGTCAGGCGCTGAGCGGGCCAGGTTCTGGATCGCCTTTTTCCGTTCGGCACCCGTGCCCGCCTCCGCTACCTCGGGCGCCCTTGGGCCAAAGAACTCCTTTTCCACCAGCATCATCATTTCCCACGGCGGGTTACCCAGCACCACGTCAAAGCCCCCGCCGCCCGGCTCGCCCGCCGGAAAGACGTCCGGAAACTCTAAATGCCAGTGGAAAAAGCGGTGCCGGCGCACCAGCTCGTCCAGCGTGGCCCGCCCGGCCGGCGGCAGGGCCTTTTCGCCCCTGGCGCACACCTGCTCCCACTCGCCCTGGGTGGGCACCCAGCGCCCTGGCGCCAGCGGCCAGAAAAAGGCCGCCGTCCACAGGTCCGCCTCCAGCTTGCTCTTGCGGTACCGTTGGCCGCCCAGCCAGCGCTGGTACTCGGCCGAGGCGGCGCGGGGCTCGTCCTCGGCCCGGCCGGAAAGGGCGCGCCAGTGCTCGAGGTCGGCCTGGCTCTCCAGCACCGCCACCGGCGCGAAGGAGAGCTGTCCTCCCCTTTCTTCGCGGTTGCGTTTGCGCAGGGCGCGGGCCGTGGGCGGGTCGTTGCCGGTCAGACCGGCGTCAAAGGCCTCGTCGGGGATGCCGCCCTTGAGCAGCGCGGGGGTGGCGCCCAGCAGCGAGTTGCCGCACTTGATGTGGTGGTCCAAAAAGCTCAGCGGCTGGTCCGGCACGCTGGCATCGATCCACAGCGACACCTTGCACAGCTCGACCGCCATAGGATTGAGGTCCACGGCATAGATGCAGCGGGCCAGCACGTCGCGCCGGGCCATCTGCAGGGCAGCCTCGGTGGGATAGTCGTCGCCGCTGCGCAGGCGGGCCAGCTCGGCGCCGAGCACCTGGTTGGCCCGCACCAGAAAGTGGCCGCTGCCCGCGGCCGGGTCGCACACGCGCAGGTCCAGCAGAGCCGCTTCGCCGGCGCGGCGCTGCTCGGCGCTCAGCCCGGCATAGTCGGTCAGCAGGCCGGACGTCGTCTCGCCGATGCGGCTCTCGTCGCTCACCGGCAGGCCGGCCGCGGCCAGCCGCGCCCGCGCCACGGGCAGGAGCGCGCTCTTGATCAGCTCGTTCACCAGCGACGAATGGGTGTAGTAAGAGCCGGTGGTCTTGCGGCTGGCGCCGCGCGGATCGAGCACAAAGCTCCCCGCGGCCACGTCCCGCCCGTCCACGTTCTCCGCGCTGCTGGTGACGCGCGGCGTATAGTCCAGCAGGCTCTCATAGATCGAGCCGAGCTCTTCCACACCGAGGTCGGCGTAGGAAATGCGCTGGCGCACGCCGCCGCGTTGCACCAGGGTGAGGGCGCGCACGGCCTCGAGCAGTGCGCTGTTGCCCACGACGCGGCCCTCGAGCAGGGGTGGGGGAACTGTGGCCGCGGCCGTGGAGGGGGCGAGCGCCGGGTCAAAGAGCATGCCGTCGTAGGCAAACACGCCCAGCTCTGGTGCTCCCTCGCTCACCAGGCGAAAGGTCACCAGCAGCCCGGCCCACAGGTCGGCATAGTCCTCCTCGCGCGGAATCTCGCCCTCGGCCAGGGCCCGCAGGGCGGTGAGCGAGTACTGGGAACGGTACAGCTCTTCGAGCGGCGCCCCGGCGCGCGGCACCATGCCCCTTTGCTCGGCAAAGAGCAGAAAGAGCAGCCGGTAGATGATGTGCAGCACCTCGTCCCAGAACTGGCGGCACAGGTCGGGCGAACTCAGTAGCTGCCGGGTCAGCTCGCCGCTGCCGTCGGCCCGCAAAAAGCCATTGGCCAGGGTCTCGATCGCGTCGCGCACCTGGTTGCGCAGGTCGTCGCCCACGCGAACGCCGGCCGACTGCGCATCGGCATAAAAGCAGTCCAGCGGCGTCAGGCGGCCCGGCGCCGCGTCGTCCGCTTCGGCCGCTGCCTCGCGGGCCACAAAGCGGCTGGCGTGGCACAGGCGGTAGAGAACGCGAAAGTCGGCATAGTTGCGCGACTCGAAAATCGACTCCAGGTCGAACTGCACATAGCCCTTGACAAAGGTGTGGTGGTAATCGCGCAGCAGGCGCAGCGACAGGCCGTTGGACAGCAGCGCCCAGTGGTCGGCAGGCGTGGCGTTGAGAAAGCTCTGCACCACGTCGTGCGGCGACCTGGCCTTGACCCCGCGGCCAACGCCCGAGCGCGTATCAAGGTCCTGGGCGGGCGCGACGGTGTGCAGGATGGGGGCACCAGGCCCGCGGGCAGCCGGCCAGCCGCGGTAGGTCAGCGGAAAGCGGAGCTGCTCCGAATCGCCCAGCACCAGGTCGGCCCGCTGATACTGGGGATCAAAGTCGAGCAGTTGGAAGAGGGGCACCAGCCACCGGCTGCGCAACTGGGGCAGGTCAAAGAGCGGCAGCGCGGTGTGCACCGCGTCCCAGCGCTCGCACAGCAGCTCCCAGGCCGCGGCGATGGCTCCCTCCACCGCTGCCGGGCCGGCCGGAGCAGCCGACCATGGCAGAGCGAAGGATTCCGGCTCGGTCCCGCGCTGGCAGGTGTTGAGCTGGCGGATGTTCTCCAGGAACGAGGCGGTCAGCAGCCCCCCGGAAGCGGTGATGTGGGTGGTGGTGTCCATCGGCTGCTACCTCTTCCGACCGGGGTAGAGGATGGTCACGGTCAGCAGGTCATAGCTGCCCGGGGTCAGCTCGTCCAGGCCATTCAGCCATGCCGCTGCCTCCCGGCCCGACGCCTCTGCCCGCTGGCGAATGGTCCGGCGTTCGGCCGCCAGGGTCTGGCGGCGCGCCTCCACCGCCGCGGTCAGGGCTGGCTCAAGCTCTGGGCTGCCCAGTGCCTCGGCCAGCGCCTCGCGCACCTCCGCCTCGGTGCGCGTTTCGGGACAGGGTCGGGCCTCCAGCAGCCGTGCCACTGCCTCCCGGGCCAGCGGCGGGGTCACCATGGCCGCGGTCCGCCCGTAGTGGTCGCCGGGGCGGAAGGCATCCTGCTTCACCTCTTCCACCAGCCGCCGCACCAGCGGATGGCCCAGGTCCAGCACGGTCACGTCAGGGTCGGCCAGACCCAGCTCCGGGTCAAAAGCGGCGCGCTCAATCACCCGGCTCACCGCTCCGGAGGCCAGGGCGGGATGAGTCACGGCAATGCGCCAGGTGTGATCCGCCACAGCGGTCACGGCACAGCCAAAGCGCTGCAGAGCGCTGAGCATAAAGGATTGGATCTGCGCCGGCGAGCCCACGCTGCGCTCGGTCTCGCGCAGGCGCCGCTCGATCTCGGGCAGGGTAACGTCGGTTTGGCCATAGTAGCTGTCGTTCTTGATGCGGTCCAGCGTCTCGCGGGCAAAGGGGTCGAGCTCTGGCCGGCCCGCCTCGGGCGCCGCTGCGGCAAACAGGGGGAGCTGGGTCGGGGCCAGGCGGGGGCGGTGCGCGCCGATCAGTTGCAGCACCTCGGCCTGGTCGCCAAAGTAGGGCGGCGAGAAACCATAGTCCTCCCGGATCTGGCGCGCCTTGAGCACCAGCCGCTCCAGGATGCTGGCGTCGAGCGTCTCGTCCATCACCATCAGGCGAATGCGCACCGTGTCGCGCGGCTGACCAAAGCGGTCCACCCGGCCGTTGCGCTGCTCCAGACGGTTGGGGTTCCAGGGCAGCTCATAGTGCACCACCTGCCCTGCCGCGCGCTGCAGGTTGATGCCTTCAGAGATGGCGTCCGTGGCCACCAGCACGGCCCGGTCGGCCCGCTCGAACCGGCGGAACACCTCGCGGCGCTCCCGCTCGTCGAGGCTGCCATAGATGGTCAACACGTCGACGCCGCGGTAGCGCGGGTCGCGGCGGAGCTGGCCGGCCAGATAGTTCATCGTATCGACATAGTGGGTAAAGACGATGGCTTTGGGTTCCTGGCGCATCAAGTCATCCAGGGTGGCGTCGAGCAGCTTTTGCAGTTTGCTGTCGCGGCGCGGCGTGACCGCCTCGGCCCGGGCCAGGATGCCATCGAGGTGCTCCAGCTCGGCGCGGAGCGCTGCGGGCGAGCCGTAGACAAAACGCTCGGTGCGGGACGAGGCCTCTTCTTCATCCAGGCGCTCGTCGGGTTCCTCGTCGAGCACGGTTGCCCGGGCGGCTTCCGGGGCGATGGTCAGCTCCTCCTCGACCTCCTGCCGTTCCAGCCGGGCCAGGAGACTCCGGCGGCGGTTGCGCAGGGAGCAGCGCAGGGCCTCCGGCGAGCTGAGGCCGCGCTTGTGCAGGTGCAGCACGGACCAGGAGGCCAGGGCGCGCACCTGGGCGCTGCCACCGGCAGCCTGCTCCAGCACCCCGCGGCCGTACTCCTCCACCGCCCGGATGGCTTCGCGCTCGTACTGCGACGGAGAGACGATGATCTCCTGCTGATCCCGTACCGGGAAGGGGCTCTGGCCAGCCTGATGGAACCACTCTTCCACGTCGCGGCGGCGGCGCTGGCAGACGTGGCCCCGGGCGATGCGCCGGTCGATGAGCGGCTGGTCCGGCGCGCCGGTGATGGCGCCCACATCCAGCAGACGGATGAGGCTGGCAAAGCTATCGGTGTAGCCGTTGTGCGGCGTAGCCGTAAGCAGCAACAGGTGCCGCACGCGACTGCTGCGGGCCAGCTCCTCCGCTAGCTGCCACCGCTCCATCCGCACGCGCTGCTCCGGGCCGAGCTGGTGGGGCTTGGCCACCTGGTGCGCTTCGTCAAAGAGCACCACATCCCAGCTCTGCTCCAGAATCTGGTTCTTGATGGCGGGGGTCTTGGCATAGTCCACCGAGACGATGAGGAAGCGAAAGTGCTCCCACGGGTTGGCTCCGGCGGGGAGCTGGCGTTCCATCTCGCGCCGATGCCGCGCCGAGATGATGGGCACGGGGAGGTGAAAGAAGTGATCGAGCGTTTCCTGCCACTGCTCGCGCAGGTTGGCCGGCACGATGATCAGCACCCGCGAGGCCAGCTGGCGCGAGAGCAGCTCGGTGAGGATCAGCCCGGCCTCGATGGTCTTGCCCAGGCCAACGTCGTCGGCCAGGAGCAGGCGCACGCGTGGGGCCTCCAGGGCCATGACCACGGGGACAAGCTGATAGTCCTTGGGGATCACCCGGCTGCGCTGCAGGCTCAGCAGAGGCGCTGTTCCGTGGATCAAGCCCAGGCGATAGGCGCGCAGGAGGAGGTCCTGCGTGGCGGGCACACCGACGGTCTGCGCATCCGGCAAGGGGAGCCGGCCGGGGTGCACGTCCTCAAAAGGAAGGTAGAAACGCGCCTGGCGCGGGTCGCCGCCATCGATGGTGGTGGCGTAAAGCACCTGATCGGTCTGGCCATCGACGCGCCACAGGCGTCGACGGTTGACAACGACCGTGCCGGGAGGGTAAGAGGTCCGGATTTGGTCACCGCTGCGAGGAACGCTCTCCAACGCCATGCCACCACCCCGTGACAGAATGGTTGCCTGCCAGTCTACACCAAACGGGGGCAAAGGGCAACTGCACGGAGGGGTACGACTCGACGACGGCGACCAGGCCAAAACCTACGGGCGGGCACTCACCCCCACCCGCCGAAACACCGGTATCCGCTCCAACGGCGCAGCGGCCCGCACCCACTGCCCGCCCGCGTGCATCTGCCCGCCGTACCATTCGGCCCAGCCGCACCCCGCGGGCAGGTACACCTCTCTGCTCGCCGCGCCCGCCTCGGTCACCGGCGCCACCAGCAGGTCCGCACCAAACAGGTACGCATCCTCCACCTGCCAGGCCAACGGATCCGCGCCAAAGTCCACCCACAGCGGCCTCATCGGCGGCAGTCCGGTCTCGTGCGCCTCTTGCATCGCCGCCAGAATCGTCGGCCTCAGCCGTTCGCGCAGCGCGAGCTGCTCGCGCAGGATGGCATAGGCCCGCTCGCCGTAGGACCACAGCTCGTTCGGCCCGCCGACCCACTGGCGCCGCGGCTCGCGATAGCCGTGCATGCGCAGCAACGGGCAGAACACGCCAAACTCGAACCAGCGCACCAGCAGCTCGCGGTACTCTTCTGATTCTGGAGCGCCGCCCTGAAAGCCGCCAATGTCCGTGGTCCACCAGGGAATGCCCGACAGCCCCGCGTTCAGCCCGGCCGGGATCTGGGCGCGCAGGGCCTCCCACGTTGGCTCGATGTCGCCCGACCAGACCGCCGCGCCCCAGCGCTGGCTCCCGGCCCAGGCGGAGCGGTTGAGGGTGATGATCTCGCTCTCGCCCGCGGCGCGCAATCCCTCGTACACCGCCCGGGCGTGGCGTTCGGGGTAGAGGTTGGCCACGGCCGCGCCCTCGCCGGCGGCGTAGCGCAGGTGCTCCGGGCGCAGGGGATCCATCTCTGGCTCGTCGGCATCCAGCCAGAAGAGCTTGATGCCGTGGCGGTAGTAGCCTTCGTGCAGCCTCTGCCAGAAAAAGGCGCGCGCGTCGGGGTGCGTGGCGTCGAGCAGGTAGAGGTCCAGCGGGCCCGCGGGCTGCCGGTCGATAAAGCGGCTGCGGGCCGGCTGGCCCGCCCGGTCGCGCAGCAGCCAGCCGCCCTGGCGCAGGGCGTCCAGGTTGACGCTGTGCGGGTTCACCGTGGGCCAGACCGATACCATCACGCGCACGCCCATTGCGTCGAGCTCGCGCACCATCGCCGCCGGATCGGGCCAGGCAGCGGGGTCGAACTGCCAGTCGCCCATCACCGTCCAGTGCAGGGCGTCGATGACGAGCACCGCCAGGGGCAGGCCGCGGCGGGCATAGCGCAGCCGGCTCTGCCACAGCCCGGCCGCCCAGGCTGGCAGGGGCGGGGCGTGGCCCGTAGCGTCGGCATAGCGGGCCAGGATGTCCCGCGGGGCACCGGCGGTCACCCAGTAGTCGAGCTGCGGGGCGCCATCGGCCGTCCAGCGGGTGGCCTGGTCGCCCAGCTCGACCCGGCCCAGGGCCGGATTGTTCCACAGCAGGCCATAGCCGCGGTTCGACAGGAGGAAGGGAATGCTCACGTGCATATTGCGCTGGCGCAGTTCCAGGGTGAGGCCCTTCTGGTTGAGGCGCCCGTGCTGGTGCTGGCCGAGGCCGTAGAGGCGCTCGCCGTCATTGGTGCGGAAGGACGACTGGATCCGCCACAGCCCGGCGCCCGCTGGCGCCAGCTCCCGGGCCGCCTCGGCCAGCAGCTCGCTGCCGCCAGCGCTGTCCACAAAGCGCAGCCGCCCGCCCTGCGCCCGGTCCAGCTCTACCGTCAGGCGGCCGTTGCGCAGGCGGCAGCGCCCCTCGTTCACCTGGACTGCTCCAGCCTCTGGCGGGGCGTCGGCCGCGGGAGGCAGCAACGCTCCCGGCAGGTCGTCCTGAACGGGCCGACCCGGGGCGACGCGCACGCGCACGCTGTCCTGGCCCCAGGGCTCGACGCGCAGCCACTGACCGTCCGCACACCACTCGAGCGCCGTCATCGCTCGCCCCGCAGCGCCTGCCGAAAGCGCCGCAGGCTGTCTTCTGCGGGCCGGGGCAGCCGCTCGGCAGCGGCTGGCAGAGGCGGAAAGGGCAGGTGCGGCTCGGTCTGGTACCAGTAGGCGGTGGAGCTGTAATCGTTGCCGTGGCAGTTGGCGTGGCCGTGCTCGATGGTCACCAGGATGCACCGCTGAAAGTGGATCGGGTCGGCCAGGTGGAAGCGGTAGGCGGTCCACTGGCCCGACCAGGCATCGTCGCCGGTCACCGGCCCGGCCAGCGACACGCCGTGGCAGGGGCCGCTGTACTGGCCGGTGGGAAAGCCCCAGGCCGAGCCAAAATAGTCTTCCGTGCCGGTGCCGTGCAGCGTCGGCGGCCAGCTCCTGGTCTCGAGGTCCTCGTCGATCCAGATCATATCGTCGCCTTCGCCGAACCAGGCAAACCCGGGAATGGGATCGATGTTATCGATGCTCAGGTTGCAGCCCACATAGTGGCCGCGGCCCTGCGCCTCGAGCAGCACATAGTTGTCGCGGCCGTCGAGGTTGCGGGCGGCGTTGGCGCGGGCCAGGTCGGCCCCCGGGGTGCGCCGGTCCAGCGTACCGTGGGTGGGATTCTCGCGGCGCCACTGGGCGTGAAAGCGCAGCGTGTCCTGCGCCGCGTCTTGGTCCCACTCTTCATAGTCCACATAGTAGTACAGGCTCTTGAGCGGCTGAGCGGACTCGTTCTGCACGGTGAGGCGGGCGCCCGTGCCAAAGGGCAGGGGGAAGAAGCAGTTCATCGCCGCGGCGTTGATCTGCAGCGACCAGGTGCCGGTGACCATGTTCAGCGGCAGCGAGATATAGTGGCTGACGCGGCTGTGGCCCACCCCGAAAAAGTCGCCCAGGGGCGCCTCGACGCTGGGCCGGGCCTCGCCATCCCAGTAGCAGCGCAGCACGGTGGTGCGGAGATAGTTGGGGTCGTCGCAGAAGGCGGTCAGCCACAGGTGGCGGATGCAGCCGGCGCCGGTCACCGCGGCGATCTCCACCGTCTGCCCCGGGGCAACGGGAACGGCATCCACATTGCCGCCGCTGCGGTCCCAGCTCGAGACGCGCCTGCTCCTGGCCTGGCTCGGGTAGATCAGCCCGTCGAGCCCACGCCCTGGTTCCATTGGGGCCCCCTTTTGCCGTGGCGCTGCGCTCTCCGCAGGAGGGGAAGGGTCTGCGGCGCGCAGAGGGCCACGACGACAGGCCAGGAGACCCGCAGGACCCCTGGCCTGTGCACGGTCGATTCCGCGCGGCGGCTAGCTCTTGCTGAGCGAGGTCAGAATGGTCGGCCAGACGTTGTGGCCGGTCTTGGCTGGCTCGCCCGTGCCGGCGTACCAGACGATGTACAGCATCTTGCCGCCGAAAGGCACGAAGGAGGCGCCGAACTCGACGTCGGTGCCCATCGCGTTCTTGCCCGTGCCGGTCTTGACCGGGCGGTCCTCACCGAGGATCTTGACCGGGTCGCCATCCTTCAGCGTCACGCCGGTAAAGAGGCCCTTGCCGCCCTCGAGCGTCTCGACCCACCTGGCCATTTCGGCCTTGGGGTCGGTGCCTTCCTGCACCCAGACGATGAGCGAGGTCATATAGTCCGGCGAGTTGAGCCAGATGCCCTTGCCTTCCCACGGTGCCATCGGGTCGAGCCAGGTAGAGGGGTAGATGAGCTTGAGGCCGTGCTCGGCGCTGGTATAGTTCTTCCAGGCCACGAGCGAAGACAGGATCCCGGCCAGGTTGCTCTGCGCCGCCTCCCAGTGGTCGGACTGGGCGTACTGCACGATGTAGAGCATCTTGCCGGCGTGCGGCACAAAGGCGCCCAGGAAGTGCACGTCCGTGCCAAAGGCGTTCTTGCCCTTGCCGGTCTGTGAAGGCGCGTCAACGCCCAGGATCTTGGTGGTCTTGGCGGCATCGAGCGTGACCGCGTTGAACAGGCCCTTGCCCCCCTGGAGCGTCTCGGCCCACTTGGTCAGCTCGGCCTTGGGGTCTGTACCGTCCTGCACCCAGATGATGGTCGAGACGAGATAATCGGGCGTGTTGAGCCAGAGGCCCTTGCCTTCCCACGGCGGTCCCACGGCGATCCAGTCGGCCGGCTGCGAAACGGACAGGCCGAACTCGCTGGAGGTGTAGGTGGACCACTCGGTGATGGGCGGCGGCGGGACGTAAGCGAAATCGGCCGCGGGGGCCGCCATCGAGTCCAGCATCTTGGCAAAGAAGGGCTCATAGTGGCTCCACAGGTCCACCGGGCAGTAGGTGGTGATGCGCAGCAGGTTCTTGCCGTAGGGCACCACCGTGTCGCGGCCCGTATAGTCCATCTTGACCGCGTCATAGTGGCCCTTCCAGGTGTACGAGTCCCAGTCCTCGCCGAACACCCTGGTCTTGGCGCCGTCGGCGAACTCGAGGTTGGAAAAGGCCTTGCCGGCGATGAGGTCGGCCTTCATTTCTGCCAGGTCGGCCTCGCGGGTGAGTCCCTCTTCGTGGCGCAGGGTCGAGATGTAGACGCCCTGCCAGTCCTCGCTGAGCACGGTAATGCCGACTCCCTTGATGCTGGCCACGGCCGTCCACTTGTCGGGATAGCCGATTTCGAGGCCGGCGTTGGGCTCCTTGAAGGTGCCCACCAGGGTCACCGGAACGGGCGTGGGCGGCACCGGGGTGGGTGTGGGGGGGATGGGCGTGGCCGTGGGCGGGACCCGCGTCGGGGGTACCGGCGAGGGGGTGGGTGCTGGCTGGCACGAGGCCACCAGAGCCAGCAACAGAATCAGCGAAACGAGCCATAGATTGCGTTTCATTGGTCCGCTCCTCCTTTGGAATCGCTGCATTCGTTGTTCGAACCAGGCTGCGCCGCAATGGTTAAGCGCTTAACTTGACTATAGCACACTCGCGACGAATTGTCAACTGCAGTAAAGCGCTTCACCGGGCCGGGCACCACTTGACAGCCTCCGCCGATTGTACTAGAATGAGTGAAGCGCTTAACCGGCGGGCGATTGTGCCGGGCCGGTCACCGGTGGAAGAGAGGTAGGGCGGCCAGGTTGACAACCATCTATGACGTAGCCAGAGAAGCCGGGGTCTCCATCGGCACCGTCTCTTACGTGCTGAACAATACCAAGCGCGTCCGGCCAGAGACGGTGCAAAAGGTGCAGCAGGCCATGCAGGCGCTCAACTACCGGCCGCGCGCCGCGGCCAAGGCCCTGGCCGCGGGCCACAGCAACGTCATCGCCCTGCTCTACCCCATCTACCTGCACGACTTTCAGATGTTCCTCAGCACCTTCACCCTGGCCATCGGCGAGGTCCTGGCCGACTCGGACTATGGCCTCGAGGTGCGGCCGGTGCTGCGCGGCCGCGCCGAACAGCAAGAGCTGGAGGCCAGCATCAACTCGGGCTCGATGGACGGCGCGCTGCTGGTGCACACGCAGCTCCAGGACCCGCGCGTGCCGCTCTTGCAAAAGGCTCGCATCCCCTTTGTGATGATCGGCCGCTGCGCAGACAACAGCGGTCTGTACTTTGTGGATACCGACATCGATGCCGCAGTGCGGCTGGCTGTGGAGCACCTGGTGCAGCTCGGCCATCGCTGCGTGCCGCTGGTGGGCGCAGAGAAGGAAAGCAAGTACAGCACCACCGTGGCCCACCGCCTGCAGGCGGCCTACCTCCAGGCACTGGCCGAGTTCGGCCTGCCCTCATCGTGCCGCCTCTTTATCGACGCTGCCCCGCTCTCGCTGATGGTCGAGCGCGTCAAGGAGCTCCTGCGCAGCCGCCGGCGCCCGCGCCCCACCGCCATCGCCTGCGCCAACGAGGCGGCAGTAATGTGCACCTACAAGGCGGCCGCCGAACTGGGCCTGCGCATCCCCGACGACCTGGCCGTGCTCGGCTATGCCGATAGCCCCCTCTACCCGCTGCTGCCAGTCCCCACGACCACCGTGTTCGACCACGTGGCCGACCTGGGGCGCGTGGCGGCGCGGATGCTGCTGACCCGCCTCGAAGGCAACGAACCAGAGCCGCCCCAGGTGCTGCTGCCGCCGCGCCTGGTGGCGCGCGCCTCAACCGTAAGCCCACCGCAAGAAGGAGCACGCCCATGACCCTGCTCGGCTTTCAGCCCGACCCCGATTTCAACCGGCTGCGCACGGCGCTCTTTTGCCGCCAGCCGGACCGCGTGCCCCTGGCCGAGCTGTGGATCGATGCACCGGTCAAAGAGGCCATCCTGGGCCGCCACATTGGCAACTCGTTTGTCGATCCGGACTATGACGTCGAGGCCGATATCGACTTTATGTACGGTGCCGGCTATGACTATGTGCACGTCGAGCCGCGCTACTCCTTCCCGATGAAGCCCGGGCTGGAGGTCCCCGAGAATGCCGGCACGGTGCTCAACTGGGCCGATTTCGGCGACTATCAATGGCCCACCATCGCCGATGTCGATTTCCACTGGCTCGACCGCGCGGTGCAGTACCTGCCTTCTGGCATGGGCATCATCACCGGCACCAGCGGCATTTTCGAGGCGGCCTGGCGCATCACCGGCTTTACCACCTTTTGCCTGCTGATGCACGACCAGCCCGACCTCGTGGCGGCCATTATGCAGCGCGTCGGCGCGCTGCTCCTGCAGATCTTTGAGCGTGGCGCGGCCTACCCCAGGGTCGGCGCGATGTGGATCAGCGACGACATCGCTTACGCCTCGGGGCCGATGCTGCCGCCCGCTTTCTACCGCCAGCACCTCTTCCCCTGGTATCGCCAGATGGCCGACATCTGCCGCCAGCGCGACCTGCCCTTCCTCTACCACTCGGACGGCCTGCTGTGGAAGGTGCTGCCCGACCTCATCGCGGCCGGTTTCAACGCCATCCAGCCGATAGAGCCCAAAGTGATGGACATTGTCGAGCTCAAGCGCCAGGTCGGCGACCGGCTCTGCCTCATCGGCAACATCGACCTGGGCTACACCCTGACCCGCGGCACCCCCGCCGAAGTCGAAGCGGAGGTGCGCGAACGCATTCGCACCGTTGGTCCTGGCGGCGGCTACTGCGTGGGTTCCAGCAATACCGTCACCTACTATGTGCCGCCGCAGAACTATATCGCCATGATCGAGGCCACGCGCCGCTACGGCAAGTACCCGTTGGAGGGCGTCTAGCCCGCTCTCCGGCTCACCCTGGCCAAGCGCCGGGCGGCTCCCTGGCCGAGCAGAACGAATCCAAAGGAGGAGACGATGGCAAAGAGACTGGCCTGGCACCGAAGCGTACTGGTTGCACTCACCCTGCTGGCGCTGCTGCTGGCGGCCTGCTCGCCGCCTGCCGCCCAGCCGACCTCCCCGCCCCCCACCAAACCGGCTCCCACTGCGGCCGGCCCGACTGCGGCCGCGCCCACCACCAAACCGGCCCGCGCACCGGCCAAGCTCACCCTGTGGGTCTATATGAGCGACGACGACCTGGCGGTGCTCCAGGGGGTGACCAAAGAGTACGAAGCGCTGAGCGGCGACACGGTACAGGTGGTCAACTATCCCTACTTTGAGCTGCTCGAAAAGGTCGATGTGGCCTTTCCCGCCGGCGAAGGCCCCGACCTGTGCGAGATCCCCCATACCGACACTGGCGTATGGGGCCAGGCCGGCCTCATCGCGCCCTTCCCCGAAGGCGTTCTGAGCGAGGAAGAGCGCGGCAAGTACGCCCACAGCGCCCTGGACGCCTTTTTCTACGACGGCCAACAGTTTGGCATCCCGCAAATCGCCGACGTCGTGGTGCTGCTCTACAACAAGGCCCTGGTCAAGACCCCGCCCACGACCATGGAAGAGCTCATCCAGATGGCCAAGGACATCCAGACCAAGGACATTGGCGGGTTCTGGATGCTGGACAACAACATGTGGTACGGCTGGTGCTTTGTCAGCGGCTACGGCGGCTACATCTTTGGCCGGACTGACAAGGGCTATGACGTCAACGACCTGGGTGTGTTCAGCCGCGGCACGGCCCAGGGTCTGGATTATTTGTTCACCCTGCGCCGCGAGCACAAGATCATCCCCGAGAACATTGACTGGAACCTGCTCACCGGCCACTTTACCGAGGGCAAGCTGGGCATGATGATCCAGAATGCCAACCAGGCCGCCATCTACCAGGCAGCCGGCGTCGATGTGGGCATGGCCGTCATTCCCAGGCTGCCCAATGGCAACATGCCAGCGCCCATGCTCAGCATCAGCGGCTGGGCCATCAATGGCTACAGCAAGCAGCAGCAGGCGGCGGCCGAGCTGGCGGTCTACCTCGGCGGTCACCTGGCCGTGCCCCTGTTCAAGTCGTCTCAGGGCAACATCCCGGTGCGCCTCGATGCCATCGCCGATCCGGTCATCGCCGGCAATCCGAACATCGTGGCGGCCATCGAGCAGGTCGGCTTTTCGCAGCCCGTACCCAACGTGCCCGAGATGGGCCTGGTCTGGGTGCCGGTGAACAGCGCCTTTGAGCTGGCCGCCAAGGGCGACAAGACCTCGGCCCAGGCCCTGTCCGAAGCCTCCGAGGTGGTCAAGGCGGCCATAGCCGGCCAGTAACGTCAGGATCAAGTGCGGCCTTCCCCGGGGTCGCTGACCGACGGGAAGGCCGCCTGCTCACTGGGAGGAGAAAGCCATGACCCGCTCCAGGTGGACAAGGCGCGCCTACCCCTATCTGCTGATGGCGCCGGGGCTGCTGGCCGTGCTCGTCTTCACCCTGATGCCCATTGTGTACAGTGTGTATATCGCCTTCACCAACTATAGCACGCGCTACCTGCGCAACTTTCGGTTCGTCGGGCTGGAGAACTTTCGGCGCATTCTCGTGGGCGTCGACCGGGGCAACTTTGTCCGCGTTCTGACCTGGACGTTGACCTGGGCGGTGCTCACCACGGTGCTCAACCTGGCGCTGGGCCTGGTGCTGGCGCTGCTGTTGAACAACCCCCGCCTGCGCGAGCGCGGCCTGTACCGCACCATTCTCATCTACCCCTGGGCCCTGCCGGCCACCCTCACAGTGATGGTCTGGGGCGGCCTGCTGAACACGAGCTTTGGTCAGGTGAACCAGGTGCTGCAGCTCGTGGGGGTCAAGGCCATCCCCTGGCTCACCGACCCCACCTGGGCGCGCGTGGCCTGCATCCTGGTCAACCTCTGGCTGGCCTACCCGTTCACCATGTCCGTGTTTTTGGGGGCGCTCCAGTGCATCGATGCCCACCTGTATGAGGCAGCGGCGCTGGACGGCGCCAGCGGCAGCCAGTCCTTTCGCCACATCACGCTGCCACTGCTCCAGCAGTCCACCCTGCCGCTGTTGATCACCAGCTTTGCCGGCAACTTTGCCGGCTTTGGCGTGATCTACCTGTTGACCGGCGGCGGGCCCATCGTGGCCATCGACCCGCGGGCCCCGGGCGCCACGGACCTCATCGGCACCTATATGTACAAGCTGGCCTTTGGCGATGTGACCAAGAACTATGGGCTGGCCGCCGCCACGGGCATCATCATCTTTCTGTTCACCAGCTTGCTGACCGTGCTGAACAGCCGGCTCACCGGCGTGTTTGCGGAGGTGGACCAATGAGCAAGCCCACCCTCAAGCGCTCCCTGTTGCTGCTGCTCAACCGGCTGGTACTGGTGGTCGCCTGCCTGCTCACCCTCTTTCCCGCTCTGTGGGTGGTGGCCGCCTCGTTCAGCCAGGGCGTGAGCCTCTACTCCGGCGGCCTCATCCCGGCCAAGCTGACCTGGGACAACTACCGCCAGCTCTTTTTCCGCGACGGGCACCTCGGCGGCACGGACTTTCTGCTATGGATGAAGAACAGCCTGATCATCTGTCTGCCGGCCAGCTTTCTGGGGGTGGGGCTGACCACCACCATGGCCTATGCCTTTTCGCGCTTTCGCTTTGCGGGGAGGCGTTTTGGGCTGCTGGTACTGGTGCTGCTGCAGATGTTCCCGGCCATTATGTCCATCATCGCCCTGTTTCGCCTGCTGCAAGTGCTGGGGCTGCTGGACAAGTTACTCGGGCTGATCATCGTCTATGGCTGTGGCAGCATCGGCTTTAACACCTGGCTGCTCAAAGGCTACCTCGAGTCCATTCCCCGTGACCTGGAGGAGGCGGCCTACATCGACGGCGCCACCTACTGGCAGGCTTTCACCCGGGTGGTGCTGCCGCTGGCCACGCCGATGCTGGTGGTGGTCTTCTTTTTCAACTTTATCGGCTTTTTCCAGGAGTACCTGCTGGCCAGCGTCATCCTCTTCCGGCCCGAGCTGCGGCCCATCGCGCTGGGCATGCGCTTTTACATCACCGGCAAGTACTCGCAGAACTGGACCGGCTTTTCGGCCGCTTCGATTGTCGCCTCTCTGCCCATCCTGATCATCTTTTTCGCCCTGCAAAAGTTCATCGTCGAGGGCCTGACCAAAGGCGCGCTCAAGGGCTAGGAGGACCATGGCCGACCGACCTGCGCCCGAGTGGGCTGTTGCCCTGGGCAGATACACCGTAGAGGACGTCCGCCAGCGCGGCTATGACGTCGCGCCGCTGGAGGAGGCACAGCGCCGCGCCGAAAAGCTGCTGCGTCTGGGGCACGCCGAACAGGCGCTGGCCCAGGCCGAGGCGG